>JBGCDY010000238.1:0-8157 GCA_045105835.1 Chitinophagales bacterium | reverse complement strand
TGAAGGGGGTTGGGGGATGTAAATGGACGAATTTCGTTCTATAAATAATATTAAGAAATTTTGCGTTTGAATTTCCACTAAGGTTTTCACCTACATTCCATTGATTCAATGAATTACATTTTAAGCTATATCCACTGGGACGTAAGTCCTGTTATCATGCAAATTGGCAATTTCAAATTGTTGTGGTACAGTTCTATGTGGGCAATATCCATCATTATCGGCTATGTTTCCCTGCGTTATTTTTACCGCAAAAGTGGCTTTGACCAAGAAACGGTGATTGACTTGGTGCAATACATCTTTTTTGGTGGAGTCATTGGCGCACGTTTGGGCGATGTGTTCTTCTACAATTTCGACTACTATATGCAAGACCCCGTCGAAATATTGAAGGTTTGGCATGGAGGATTGGCGAGTCATGGTGGGGTGATTGGCGTTTTGATAGCCATTTATTTGTATTTCCGCTCTCGCAAAGAAGTGCCACTGATTAAGGTGCTCGACAGGGTAGCGATTATCACTCCTTTGATTGGAGGTATGATTCGGATTGGTAATTTGTTCAATTCGGAACTCTATGGCAAGGTAACGGATGTTCCGTGGGCATTTGTGTTTGAACGAATTGACGAATATCCCCGACACCCTTCCCAACTTTACGAAACCTTTATGCTCACAGGTGTTTTTGCCGTTTTGATGTATTTGTTTCACAAAAAGAAAGACCTACCTGATGGCTTCCTTTTGGGTGTATTTTTTGTGCTGACCTTTGGTTTCCGTGCTTTGTTGGAGTTCTTCAAAGCCAGTGCTGGCTATACACAATTGTTGAGCATTCCTTTGGTTTTGATTGGTTTGACCTTGATTTGGTGGTCGAAGAATCGAAAGTTCGAGAATGGTTAATGAAGAGGGGCTTTTAGTTCACACTTTACTTGCAGCGGTTAAAACCGCAGTTACCGAAAAATGATTTGCGTTTTTAAAGTTCTCGTGAAATGCCCTGTTTGTAGATATTTACTCAGAATGACTGTATTCGTTACTTGGTAAGATGTGTTTTTAGTACACACGTTAATTTGCAGTGCTTAGAACCGCAATTACTGGAAAATGATTTGTCCTCCTAAAGCTTTCATGAAATGCCTTGTTTCTAGATATTTACTCATAAGATTCTTACAGAATGACAATTTCAATAGGTGGTTCTTGCAGAATGATAATTGAAATCGAAGGTTTTTTAGGACTTCAATTCAATCCCCTGTTTGTAGGTATTTACTCAGAAGATTATTACAGAATGACAGTTCGAATAGGTGGTTCTTGCAGAATGACAATTTGAATAGGTGACGATTAGCTTACCGAATAAAACAACAAACATATGAACACTCAAACTCAAAAGAACGATTCTCCACAGTTAAAAAAGACGCTTGGCCCGCTTATGCTTTGGGGTTTGGGAGTCGGGTATGTGATATCGGGCATGTACTTTGGTTGGAATTTGGGGCTCGAAAAAGGGGGGACGCTTGGTTTGGCGGTTGCTACTTTTTTTATCATCATCATGTATTTGGCCTTCACTTTCAGCTATACCGAGCTTGCCTGCGCCATTCCAAAAGCAGGGGGCGCATTCACCTATGCCTTTAGGGCTTTGGGCAAAAACTGGGGCTTTTTGGGGGGCATGGCACAAAACATCGAATTCATTTTTGCACCGCCCGCCATTGCCTTTGCCATCGGTGCTTACCTCAATATCTTTTTGCCTTCGGTACCGATTCTGTGGATTGCAGTGATTGCCTACCTGATTTTTACCGCTTTGAATATCTATGGCGTAAAAGCTGCAGCTTCTTTTGAATTGGTGATAACGATTATTGCCGTTTTGGAATTGTTGATTTTTGCAGGGGCTGCCATGCCTCATTTTGAGTGGCAAAATCTGACACACAATCCTTTGCCGAATGGGTGGTCGGGTGCTTTTGCAGCGATTCCTTTTGCGATTTGGTTTTTCTTGGCAATTGAAGGAGTGGCAAATGTGGCGGAAGAGACGGTGAATCCGCAGCGCAATATCTTGATTGGTTTTGGTTCTGCAATTTTGACCTTGGTAATTTTGTGCATTTTGACTTTTAGTTCGGCTGTGGGCATCAATGGTTGGGAGACAGTTGTGTTTCCTTCGGCGGGTGCAGCGGCTTCGGATTCTCCGCTTCCTTTGGCGATGGCTCATGCGGTGGGCGAATCCCATATTTTGTATCATTTGGTGACTTCGGTGGGTTTGTTTGGTTTGGTGGCATCGTTTCACGGCATCATTTTGGCGGCAGGACGGGCGACTTTTGAGTTTGGGAGAGAGGGATTTGCACCCAGTGTTTTGGGGAAAGTGAATGCCCGTTTTCAGACTCCTGCCAATGCGCTTGTCTTCAATACTTTGGTGGGAATTGTGGCTTTGCTGACGGGCAAAACGGGTGAAATCATCACGATTGCTTGTTTTGGGGCTTTGACGCTTTACATCATTTCGATGGTTTCGCTTTTGGTTTTGCGCCAAAAGGAACCAAACCTCGAACGCCCTTTTCGTGTGCCTTTGTATCCCTTTACGCCAATCGTGGCTTTGGTGATTGCGAGTGTGGCTTTGGTGGCAGTTACGGTGTACAATTTTGAGTTGGCGTTGATTTATGTGGGGATTTTGGGTTTTGGGTATTTGATTATGAGGATTGGGGAAGTCAAATAAAAACTGGCAGCCCAAACAGCATAAGACGTTATGATATAACGTCTCTACGGATTTCTCTATACTCCATTTCCTACTACAAAATCAATCAATTCCCTTTTTTGAGCAGCTATCGTGAATCGTTGGTGATAATCCTTTAGCAGCAGGTCTTTGTCCAAGAGGTTTTGGTGTCGGTTTTGATGGACAAAGGCGAGTTTTTCGGTCAGTTGGGGGAGGTTTTGGGATTCGAAGACCCAGCCGTTTTGACCATCGGTGATGATTTCTTTGAGTCCGCCTGCATCCGAACAAACAATCGTGCTTTGCTGCATCAAGGCTTCTACCGCCACATTCCCAAAACCTTCGGCTATTGAAGGAATGACCACCACATCTGCCAGTTTAAGGAAAGAAAGCAAAAGGGGGTTTTCGATGAAATGGGTGAAGTGAAAAAAGTCGCTCAATCCTGCGGCTTCGATTTCTTGCTTCAATGCAGGAATCGACCGTCCGCCCCCTGCAAAAACCACGCTTACGTCTCTCCTTTTCCAGTCCAAACGCTGCCGCAAGGCTTCAAATGCCGATACCAACAAGCGATGACCTTTCACTTCTGCCAAAACCCGCCCTGGCAAAACCATCAAAAAATCACTGCGTTTTAAGCCCTCCTTTTGCAGGTAGTGAAGGGCGGACTGCTCCCCTACTCTGTTTTCGGCTACGACATTGTGAATCACTTTGGGATTTCGGATGAATAGGTTTTGAGAGATGTTTTCAAAAGCAGCTTGTGAGACAAAAATATTTCCGTTGTCGGTCCGTTTGGCGAGTTGGGCATTGAAGCGATTGAAGGCTTTTTTGCCGAAGGTATCGAGGGGATTTTCTTGGTATTGTATGGCTCGGTGGTAGTGAAAGAGTTGGAAAGTGGGGTATTGAGTTGCTATGCGGGTGATTTGCAGGCGCATTTTGGTGAGGCGCATGATCCAATGACTTAGCGGCAATTGGGCAATAACGTGGGTGATGTGGCGTTTTTGAATACATTGCAGAATGGGTAGAAGGAGTGAAAGTGATTTTTGTACGGCTTTGAAGACCAAAGAATCATAAGCAAAATTCAATATTTCAATGCGTTCTTTGGGGAATTTGACTTCAATGGGAAATTCCACGATTTTGCTCAAAACGAGTAGATGGACTTCAATGCCTTCTTCGTGCAAATAATTCATTTGTTGCAGGGTTTGAATCTCCGCACCTCCAAAAGCGATGGAGGGAATGACTTGCAGCAAAACGGGTTTTGAAGTTTTCATAAAGGATTGTTTTTCGACCAATACATTTTACCCACAATTTAGCATATCTTTGCTTTTTATTTTTATTAATAATTTCAATTCTTTGGCAATTCCTGTCAGAGAACCATAATTACCACAGACTCTTATGCCTGAATTTTTGATAGAAATCCTCAAATACGTAATACCTTCGTTAATCGTATTCTTGACCGCTTACTTTATACTCTCCAAGCTCTTAGAAGATGGTTTGAAGCGACAAGAACTGGAGCGAAGAATCGAACAGCGCAGCCAAGCATTGCCGCTTCGATTGCAGGCTTATGAACGTTTGGCTCTTTACTTAGAACGCATTAGCCCTCACCACCTTTTGAGTAGAAATCAAGGTGATTTTGCGACTGCTCCCGAACAGCAGATTGTGTTGATTAGCAGTGTTCGGATGGAATTTGAACACAACATCACCCAACAACTCTATGTATCTCGCAAGGTTTGGGGCTTGGTGAAAGTGACCACCGAAGAGACGATTACCATCATCAATCGAGTGGCGAGTTCTTTGCCAAGTGATGCTTCTGGACGTGATTTGATTCGAGCAATATTTGAGTATGTGATTGAATCTGAGACAAGTCCGACGGATGATGCTTTGGAGGTCTTGAATGCAGAGGCGAAGCAGTTGCTTGTTTAATGTACAAAGCAACTCAGACATCAAAAAAAATCCATAAGAAGACTACCGAAGTCTTAGAGACTTCGGTAGTCTATTTTGTGAATAGAGTGAAGTGAAAACAGATATAGAATGCAAAACCGAATTACTGAATTGTTTCGGAATAGGGACAATCAAAAAGTACTGTCTATTTTTTTTACAGCGGGTTACCCTCAACTGAACGATACGGCTGTAATTATTGAAGCACTCGAAGCAGCGGGTGCGGATATGCTCGAAATCGGTATTCCTTTTTCTGACCCGATTGCAGATGGTCCCACGATTCAGCACAGTTCGGAGGTTGCCCTACAAAATGGCATGAGTTTGTCTTTGCTTTTTGAACAATTGCAGGACATTCGGGCGAAGGTCAAAATTCCTTTGTTGTTGATGGGCTACCTCAATCCTGTGATGCAATATGGCATAGAGGCATTTTGTAAGAAAGCGGAGGAAGTGGGGATTGATGGGGTGATTTTACCCGATTTACCCATTGCAGAGTATGTAGATTTTTACAAGCCTTTGTTTGAAGCCCACAACTTGTCGAACATCTTGTTGGTTACGCCTCAAACGGCTGATGAACGCATTCAGTTGATTGACAAGCACACAGATGGTTTTATTTATGTGGTGTCGGACAACAGTACAACGGGCAAAATAAAGGAAGTTTCCAACACACAAGAATCTTATTTTCAGCGAATTGCTGATAAAAATTTGCGCAATCCTTTGGTGATTGGTTTTGGTATCAAAGACTATGAGAGTTTTTCGAGGGCATGCCGATTTGCGGATGGAGCTATTATTGGGAGTGCGTTTATCAAGGCATTGCAGGATTCTAAAGACATCTCTTCTACCACTAAATCGTTTGTAGACGATATTAGATTTGGAAAATCGCCGAAATCTGCTTAAATTTTACTGCGTTTATTTTTTTGTACTTATTCATAATCATCATGCAATCTGCTCCTAACTTACTCCCCTCCAACTACCTATTTACCTATGGTAGTCTTCAAAGAGATTTTGATAATGAAATGTCTGATTTGGTTCAGCGCTCTTTTGCCTACAAAGGCAAAGGCTATATTGAAGGCAGTCTATACGATGTTGGCACGTTTCCTGCTGCAATATTAGCGGGTCGTCCTGGTTCTAAAGTACATGGCGAACTTTTTAGGATTCCGTCTTGTGAGATTCCCTTAGTAGATTTGCTGGACGAGTATGAAGGTTGTCCTGAATTGTATGAGCGTGTGTTGATGGAAGTGAATACAGAGGATGGTAAGACGATAGATGCAATGGTCTATGTTTATCAGCGTACAACTCAAAACTTAGACCCAATAGTATCAGGGAATTATCGAGAATATTATGAAGATGTTTCAAAAAAATCTTAACCCCAATATTTAAATTAAGCTAGCAGTTATCCCCACTATACTGAATTGTTTATTAAATTTACGAAAAAAATATATTAATAGTTATTGAAGTGATTATTACTATTTCTCACTAAAAGCGAAAACAATTAAAACTCTCTGATAAGTCAGGCTTTACAAACAAACATCAAACTTAATAAATCATTATAATTCAATGTTTTAAGATTTGAATATAGGATATTTTGTTTCCTAAGATTGTAAGTCTATTTTTGCAGCGTTTTTATGGTGTAAAATAGTTAATCCTTTTTTTCATAAACACAACTGAACCCCTTTAATTGCCCCTAACCTAATTTTAATAAGATATTTAATCGACTAATTTACCAAGAGTAACCGTATAATGAAAAATTGATTTTTAATTTTTGTATATATTTAGTTAAATTATTTAACTCGGTTATTGATAACATTTTACTGTACATCCAAATCCATTTGCCATGAGTCAGCGTGTTTTGTCATATATACTATTGTCTTTAATTGTATGGACTTCTTGCACAACTCCAAAATTAAGCCAAGCTCCTGAAAACCTCAACGAAAACCTCAATAGACCAAGATTTGCGGATAGAAAAAGAGACACCATTGTCTATCCATATAGAGCTGCTAAAAAACAAACCAACGACATTCTACACACAAAACTGGCAGTTCGTTTTGATTGGGATAGCCTTGCAGTAATCGGACAGGCTCACCTACAAATCAAGCCTTATTTTTATGCTACTTCCAAACTTACATTGGATGCAAAAGGTTTTGACATACATGAAATTGCGCTCATTGAAGCAAACAAAAAAACGCCTCTTTCCTTCAAATATGACAGCCTTCAATTGCACATCGAACTTCCCAAGGTTTATACCAAAGACGAAACTTATACGGTTTTTATAGATTATACGGCTTTGCCTGACAGGTTGATCGAGCAAAACGATTACATCACCTATGACAACAAAGGCTTGTACTTTATCAATGCTGACAACAGCCATCCGAGCAAGCCCAAACAAATATGGACGCAGGGTGAAACGGAAGCAAATTCTTGTTGGTTCCCAACCATCGACAGCCCAAACGAACGCTTCACTCAAGAAGTGAGTATCACCGTTCAGCCTCAATATGTGACCCTAAGCAATGGAAAATTAATGGATAGTAAGGTCAATGAAAATGGCACTCGAACAGATACTTGGAAACAAACGCTGGATCACTCGCCCTATTTGGTGGCACTCGTGGTGGGAGAATATGCCATGGTGAAAGACAAATGGAGAGACATTGAAGTGAACTACTATGTAGAAAAAGAATATGAGCCTTATGCGAAAGAGATTTACGGCAATACGATTGAAATGCTCGATTTTTTCTCTGATATATTTCAATACGATTACCCCTGGGAGCAATACGCTCAGATTGCGGTGCGAGATTATGTAGCAGGTGCAATGGAAAATACGGGTGCAGTGATTTATTATGATGGAGTCCAACGAACAGGAAAGGAATTATTGGATGCCGACAATGAGGATATTGTTGCCCATGAATTGGTACATCATTGGTTTGGGGATTTGGTAACCGCCGAATCTTGGTCAAACCTGCCTTTGAATGAAGCATTGGCAACTTATGGAGAGTATCTTTGGTTTGAACACAAATATGGCAAACAAGAAGCTGATTACCACCTAATGAAAGACCTGAGTGCTTATCTATCAGAAGCGCAAATCAAACAAGAACCCATTTTCCGCTTTCATTATGCAGACAGGGAAGACATGTTTGACCGACACAGTTATCAAAAAGGAGGACGGGTGATGCACCTACTCCGAAACTATATTGGCGATGAGGCATTTTTTGAAAGTATCCGTTTGTACCTCAAAGATAATGCTTTTCAAGCAGTAGAAATTCACAATCTGCGATTGGCATTTGAAGAAATCACAGGCGAAGACCTCAATTGGTTCTTCAACCAATGGTTCTTGACCAAAGGACACCCCTCTATCGAAATAAACCAACAATACAATCCAGAAAAACAGCTACAAGAAATCACCGTCATCCAAACCCAAGAAGGCATTGTCTTTCGTCTTCCCCTGATGGTAGATATTTATCATGCAGATGGCAGCAAGGAACGAAAGAAAATTAATGTCACCAAAAAGAATCAAACCTTTTCTTTCTCTGTCGCTGCAGCTCCAAAACTGGTCAATGTCGATGCAGATAAGG
>JBGCDY010000237.1:0-2545 GCA_045105835.1 Chitinophagales bacterium | reverse complement strand
GCTGGATTGGGACGACCCACATAGCAGGTTTTGGTGAAACCGTATTTTTTGATGACGGCAAAGGTTTGTCGGGCTTCTTGTTCATTTCCTTCAAAATCAAAGAGCCAGTTGTTGCCGTCCACGATTTTCCAACGCCCTTCTATTTGTGCGACTGCAATGTTGTTGAGGTTGAAGTCCAAACAATCTTCGTTGCCCATGTCTCCGCTTGGAGCTTGCCCGTCTGTCAGGAAATATTTGAAGGAAGGATTGGGGCGACCGACATAACATTGTTGATTGAGGTGGTAACGCAGCATGACTTCCTTACTTATTTCGGCTTCTTCGTGATTGTCAAATGCGATGAGATACATTCCTTCGTCCAATAAAAAGTAGCGATTTCCTTCTTGTTCTACTCTTAAATTGTGGGGTTCAAAAGAAATGCAGTCTTCTTCGAGGGGAGCTGGTTCAATGACTTCAAAACTATTGCCTCCAAATTGAGGATATTCAGGTTCTGCAATGTGAATGTCACTGAGCTTGATGTCTGGGTTTTTGGGAACAAAAAGACCTTCTACTGGATTGGGTTCCATGACGATATAACCACCTCCTTCTCCATCTGCACAGGTGATGTCAAATTTGTATTTCTCAGGTGTATGGTATTGAGGGTGTTTGGCGGTGACCAAAAATGTTCGTTTGGGTAGGTAGATAGCGTAATGTCCTTCGCTGGAAGTGACGGTTTTGAGTTTGATATTGCCATCGGGTGTTTTGTAGAAAACCGTTGCGTTTGGGATGCCTCCTGTATTGTAATCGTGTAAAACGACTCTGCCTTGGTGTTCACAGGCTCCTTGTTTGGGGCGAGCCTCCATAACGATGTAGCCATTTTCGCCTTTGTTCATACAGGCTGGAAATCCATAGCGGTCAGGTGTGTAGTAAAACGAATGTTTGGCAGTTACGTTGTAGTCGCCTTGTGGAAGGGTGATTTGATAAGAGCCATCTGCTTGGGTTTGGGTGCTTTTGGTGATGCGCCCGTTTACACTTGTATAGATGACTTCGGCATTGGCGATTCCCCCGTATCGGTAGTCGTGCAAAACGACTTTTCCTTTGTGGGTACATTGATTGCGGTTAGCAGAACGTCCTCTTTGTGCAAATGCAAAAGTGCTGCTGAATAGTAAAAGAGCGAGTAAGAAAAAATTGAAGGAATGGGAGATGAGAACGGATTTTTGCATGAAATTTTTCATGATGTAAGGTTTTAAAGGGTTTGTGAAATTCAAATTTGAGTGATTGAATATGCCCTTTAATACCCGCCTTCAAAAAAAGGTATGCAGTGTGTGGGAAATTAAATTTAGAGCCTTAAAAATCCACCACCCACCGAATTCCCCTAAACCCCATTTTCCCAAATTCATCGGGTGCAAAATGGGGCTCTACCCGAAGACTCAAATCATCGCTGACATCAAAATCATACAAGTGTGCGTCAATTGTAGCATCAATGATGTTGATGGCATAGATCAAACCTGTAAACAAAATGGAAATGGACAATAAGCGGTCACGGCTTTCAAAGGCACTGAGGGCGTTGGATTCTGTTTGGTAGAATGGTTCGTCAGCAGCACTGAGTGGAGGAGGACCATATCCTTCACGGGTGAGTGCAAGGTATTGTTCTCGAAAAGTTTGTCGGGCATTGAAGTGGTCGACCATTAAATAACCTGTGAATGCCAAACCTCCATAGATAATCGGAATTTTCCAATATTTTCGGTTGTAGGCTTGCCCCAATCCTGGGAGTAAAGCGGAGCGAGTGGCGGCACGTAGAGGAGAATGAGGGCGGTTTTTGCGTTTGATTTCGGCACTGACAAAGGCATCAATGATGTTGGCTCCGTATGCGATGGCGGTGGTGGTGAAGCCGATGGTATAGTTTCGTCCAGCAATTTTTCGCTTACTCCGCAATTCTGACAAACTCAATTCTGAGGTTTGGTCGCTTTCTTGGTAGTTGGGGTCTTGTAGCACTTGGTTGTTGAGGCGACCTTTGTAGGCGTTTTGGTAGGTGTTGTAGGTGTTTTTGAAGGAAATTGTGGAAGCTGCACCGCCTAAAACAAGTCCTGCATAGACGGGGGCTTTCCAATATTGTTTGTTGTAAATATGTCCGCCTCCTGGAATCAAAGATCGTATTGCTGCTCGCTTAGAACGTTTTTTCAGAACAGAATCGGGTAGGAGAGTGGGCTTTTTTTGGGCTGCAATGACTACAGAATCCGCATTGATATTCATTAATGGGATGCTGTCTATTGCAGTGGTAGATATGGTATCAGATGGAATGAATTGAAGGGAATCTGCTTCTATTTCTTGGGCAATTGCGGAAAAAGAATTGCTGAATAGAAAGATAAATAGGATTGTAATAAATTGGATTGTACGCATGTATTACGTTTTTGAAAATCGCTTGTGTTTGGAGGGCTAAAGATACAATAATGTTTTCGGAGTGGTTAACGGTGGGATGGGGATTGGGCGTTGCTTTTTTTGGTATAAAGAAAGACAAGAAAATGCTGATTTTGTAGTTAATATACTGCAGCGATTCCTTTTGAGATTC
>JBGCDY010000236.1:0-4773 GCA_045105835.1 Chitinophagales bacterium | reverse complement strand
TTTGGGCGCAGCCTTAGAAATAGCAGAAAAACTCACTGCCCCTGCAATGGTTTCGCAACTCAACAGCGTGTTGGAACTAGCCAATCAAGCACCAGGTTTGGTCGCAATGACGATGGATATGTTGGACGATGGCTATCAGACTGCTGCTGCAAATGGATTTGCTCCAGATGAATTATTGAAGGAAGGAGGCGCATTGCTCTCAAAAATGACCACTTTGATGCGTTCCGAAGAATTTAAAGCATTGATGGACAGTGGAGTAATGACTCCTCAAACCTTACAAATTGTCAATTCGGCAGGAGAAGCATTGGTAGAAAGCCAAAACCAAAAAATACCAAAAGTCGGGCTGTTTGGAATGTTGCGAGTTATGCGTGACCCTGATATGCAGCGTATGTTGGGATTCTTCACCAATTTTGGTAAACAGTTCGGAAAGAAACTATAATCTACAATTATTTAAAAACAAAACAATCAATTATTTATGTCACACTATCAAGTACTCGTAGTAGGAGCAGGTAGCGCAGGTCTAAGTGTAGCTGCTCAACTGTGTAACAAACCAAACGCTCCTGAAGTAGCGATTATTGACCCAAGTAGCAAACACTATTACCAACCAATTTGGACACTTGTAGGAGCAGGTGTGTTTGACAAGAGTGTTTCAGAAAGAAACCAAGCAGATTTTATTCCACACAATGCCACATGGATTAAAGATCATGTAGAAAGTTTTGACCCTGATAACAACAGTGTTCAGCTAAAAGGTGGAGATAAAGTAAGCTATGATTTTTTAGTAGTTGCAGCAGGGATTCAAATAGATTGGGATAAAATTCCAGGATTAAAGGAAAGTGTGGGCAAGCCAGAAACAGGCGTGGTAAGCAATTATTCCTACGATACGGTTGACTCTACATGGGCAACTATTCAAAATACCAAAGGCGGCAATGCCATTTTTACTCACCCTTCTACTCCCATCAAATGTGGTGGAGCACCTCTCAAAATTTGTTTCTTGGCATCCGATTATTGGCGAAAAAATGGACTGTCTAAAAAAGTGAACGTGAACTTTGTCAAAGCAGGTGGAGGTATTTTTGCCGTACCCAAATACGCCAAAACACTCACCAAAGTAGCCAATCGGTATGAAATCGAAAGAACTTGGCTAACCGACTTGGTAGAATTGCGTCCCGACAAAAAAGAAGCTATTTTTGAGCATACCCAAACAGGAGAAAAGACAACAATGGAATATTCCATGATTCACGTCACCCCTCCAATGAGCGCACCCGACTTCATCAAAAACAGTCCATTGGCTGCAAGCACAGGTTGGGTAGAAGTCAATAAACTGACAACACAACATGTCCGCTACGATAATGTATTTGCATTAGGAGATTGTAGCAATTTACCCACCTCCAAAACAGGCGCAGCCATTCGCAAACAAGCCCCCACAACAGTAGCGAATGTTATGGCAGCTATTGACGGAAAAAACCTGCCTAAGCATTACAATGGTTATACATCTTGTCCATTGGTGACAGGATATGGCAGTTTGATCTTGGCAGAATTTGACTACGACAAAAATCCAATGGAATCTTTTCCATTCGACCAAAGCGAAGAACGGTACAGTATGTACGCCTTAAAAGCACATGGTTTGCCGAAAATGTATTGGCATGGAATGTTGAAAGGAAGAGAGTTTTGATTTTTTATCAAAAAAGAATAAAATCTAAAGACATGACAGTATGAAAGAATGCATAATTAGCTATTTTAAAATCTGTTATGTCTTTGTTTTTTTGAATTAAAAATAAAACAAGCAAAAACTTGTTCCGATTACTCGGAATCCTTCAGATATTGAGTGAGTTTCCACTTGAATCGTTGAATTTTCACTGGGCGAACGGAAATTTCGCTCGACACCTGAAGGGTTCGGCGACAATTGGAGTAATGGAATGAGCCAAAACTTTGGCAACGGTTTTTCACCTTGCCAACAGTTCAAGGCGGTTTCATGTAGTCGCTCAACTGTTGCCAAAATTGAAAATTGTTGGCAAAGTTTTGTTTGAAGAATAAAGCTTTCAAATAATCTTATTCAAATCCATCAAATTCACCTCAAAAAACACTCCATTCAAATGATTGAAGTCCTTATCAATCGTCAACAAAGTAGCATTCAATACAGAAGCTGTAGCTGCAATCCACAAATCATTTTTACCCATATTTCTCGCACTCGTACCCAGTCGAATGGTTTCGTGTTTGCCTTGGCTAAAGGTATCAATATCAGCGTATCTTTCTACAATTTGTTGGGTCTTGATGGGGTAAATGGCAGCTTTTGACAGCAAATAATTCAAGTCTCGTATTTTTCGAACGCCCCATTTCCTTTGACGAACAAAAGACTTCAATTCACCTTCTACAACCACAGAAGTAATAAACACATCGTCAGGTTTTCCAAATTCATCATAAATATAGTCCATAAACTTCGGTCTTCTGACCATCGACAAAAAAATATTGGTGTCTAAAATGTAAATCATTTCGTCAAAGTATTTAACATATCCTCCAAAGATTCATCTTCAAACAAACTATGGTCTATTGATTTCATCGCTTTGCGAAATTCTTTCGTACTGTATTGTTGTTCTTTGATAATCTGCTCGATAGGAATGTGATAAGGAGTCGGTTGTTGCGCCATTGCGTGTAATTTCTCCAATTCATTTTCCTCTTGAAGCGTAGTGTTACCATTGTATTTAGAAATCGTTTGTTCCATCAAAAAAGCAATTTCATCCAATAACTGACTGTCTTTGATTTGAAAAAGCTTTTGAGCTAAATCTCGTTGTTTTACGGCTATGTTCATTCTGCAAGTTTTAAATTCAAAAAATACGTATCCATCTCATCAAAATAAACATACTTCTCGCTTATTTGGTTTCTTTTAGCCAAAACTTTGGTAACGGTTTTTCACCTTGCCAACTTTGAAGGCGGGCGTATTGATTCGCTTCAACTGTTGCCAAAATTGAAAATTGTTGGCAAAGTCTTGCTTATCGTGATAAAAGTCACCCCACATAATCAATATTCTTCGTATCTATGCTTACCAAACAACAAACAAATGAGCTACAAACACAAACCCTCCATTATCGAAAAAATAGCGGAAAAACTCCGCATCATCCCAAATCTACACGAAAAAGAAGAGGAAATCGCCTTGCCTCGCCTCACCGAACCAGGCGACCTCACCAAATATCCACCGCCTGAGCAATGGGACGATTGGGTGGAATACGAAGCCAAAAGCTGGCCCAAAAAGGACAAAAAACACTATTCCATCGTGCCGACCACCTGCTTCAATTGCGAATCCGCTTGCGGCCTACTGTCCTATGTCGACAAGGAAACCAACGAGATACGCAAATTTGAAGGCAATCCCTATCACCCAGGCAGTCGAGGACGCAACTGCGCCAAAGGGCCCGCCACCATCAACCAAATCACCGACCCCGACCGCATCCTCTACCCCATGAAGCGCAAAGGCGAACGGGGCGCAGGAGAATGGGAGCGCATCACTTGGGACCAAGCCCTCAACGAAATCTCTGCCGAAATCCGAAAGGCACTGCAAGAAGGCAGACACAACGAAGTCGCCTACCACGTTGGTCGCCCTGGTCACGAAGGCTACACCAACCGAGTCCTGCAAGCTTGGGGCATAGATGGACACAACAGCCACACCAATATTTGCTCTTCGGGCGCACGATTTGGCTACAACCTTTGGTATGGCTACGATAGACCCTCACCCGACCACGCCAATGCCAAATTCATCTTGCTCATCAGCGCACATTTGGAGTCGGGACACTACTTCAATCCACACGCACAGCGCATCATTGAAGGCATGATGGCAGGAGCAAAATTGGCGGTCATGGATCCTCGTTTGTCCAATACCGCAAGTATGGCAAACCATTGGATGCCAACTTATCCAGGGAGCGAAGCGGCGGTATTGTTGGCGATGGCTCGCATCATTTTGCAGAAAAAACTCTACAACGAAAAATTTGTGCGGAATTGGGTGAATTGGGAGGAATACTTAGAAAAAGAACAACCCAATGTTGAGCGCACTTTTGAGAATTTTATTGAAGTGCTGATAGACGTTTATGCCGAATATACACCCGAATTTGGCGAACAAGAAAGTGGCGTGAAAGCGGCAACGATTGTGGAGGTAGCGACTGCAATTGGCGAAGCTGGCGAAAAGTTTGCGACCCACAATTGGCGAAGTGCTGCAAGCGGCAATTTGGGCGGTTGGTGCGTGTCTCGTTGTTTGCATTTTTTGAATGTTTTGACGGGAAGTGTGGGAACAGTTGGAGGAACTTCTCCGAACTCTTGGAATAAGTTCAAACCCAAGTTTTTCGATGTGCCACCTGCCCAAAAAATTTGGAATGAGCTGCATTTTCCGAAAGAATATCCACTGGCATTTTTTGAAATGAGCTTTTTGTTACCCCACTTCTTGAAGGAAAATCGAGGCAAAATGGCGGTGTATTTCACGAGGGTCTTCAATCCTGTTTGGACCTATCCCGATGGTTTTTCGTGGATGGAAATGCTGCAAGATGCCGAAAAAATGGGCATGCACATTGCGCTGACCCCAACTTGGAACGAAACGGCTTATTTTGCAGACTATGTGCTGCCGATGGGACATTCTGCCGAGCGACACGACATCAATAGCTATGCGACCCACAGCGGAATGTGGTTGGCATTTCGTCAGCCCGTTCTCCGAGAAGCTGCAAGACGAGCAGGCAAAGAAACCGAATTTACCTACGAAACCAACCCTGGTGAAGTGTGGGAAGAAGATGAGTTTTGGAT
>JBGCDY010000235.1:0-4896 GCA_045105835.1 Chitinophagales bacterium | reverse complement strand
GGGTTGATGGCAATCGCACGGTTGAGATCTCCCAAAGCATCGGTATACTCTCCTGCTTTCGCTTTAGAAGCACCTCTATGTGCAAAGGCACGTTCATCGTTTGGATCGAGGTCAATGGCACTGTCGTAGTTTTCGATTGCCATTTGGTGACTACCCATTCTTGCATATACATCTCCTCTGTTGTCGTAAGCATTTCCAAGTCGTACATCCAATTGGATGGCTTTGTTGAAATCTTTGAGTGCATTGGAATTGTCGCCAAGTCCAGCATAAGCCATACCTCTTTCATTGTAAGCTTTTGCATAAGTAGCGTCTATGCTGACTGCTTTGTTGAAGTCTGCAATCGCTCCTTGACTGTCACCCATTTTGGATTTGACACTTCCACGATTTACGTAGGCAGATTTGAATTTAGGATCTAACCTAACTACTTCATCAAAGTCCAAAATAGCCCCTACAAAGTCACCTTCAAGAACTTTTGCTCGTCCACGGTTATTGTAAGCTTCTGTAAACGTGGGATCAATTGCTGTAGCTACATGAAAGTCCACTTTTGCAGCTTGGTAGTCTCCCAGTTTGTAGTATGCCATACCTCGCTCGTTGTAAGCTTGTGTATACTTAGGATCTACTTTGATGGCTTTCTCAAACTCTTTCAAGGCATCCTTGTAATTCGCTTGTTTGGATTTCAAAATCCCTTTGTAGAAATATGCATCTGCTCGTTCGTCTGACATACGGGTAGTACGGTCAAAATCTTCAAAAGCAGTTTGGTATTCGCCCATGTTCATTCGTGCCAAACCTCTATTGAAGTAAGCTTCCACATATTTATTGTCCAATTTAACGGCTTGGCTCAAATCCAATATCGCTCCTTTGTAGTCTCCGATGCTATTCTTAGCCACCCCTTTTCCTAAGTATGCTTGCTTGTAGTTAGGGTCAATTTCTACTACTTTGCTAAAGTCTTCTAAGGCTTCTTTGTAGTTCCCTTCCGACATTTTGTAGCTTGCTCTACTGAAGTAGGATAATTTGTATTTGGGATCGACTGTTGTTCCGATAGATCCACCATCAAAATTATCTGTGCTGGCAAATTCTGTTCCTTCTTGGTAATAGCTCAATCCATACTGAGGATTCAATTCGATCGCTCGGTCAAAATCTTCCATTGCAGTTTCGTGTTGTCCTGTGGAAGAATAAGCGGTACCTCGATAGTAATAGGCATCACTAAAAGAAGGATTGATTTGAATCGCTTGGTTAAAGTCATTAATCGCTTCTTGGTATTTGCGCAATTTTAATTGGGCTTGACCTCTATTGCTATAAGCTTCTGCGGATTCTTTGTTTAATTCTATGACTGTATTGAAGTCTGCAATGGCATCTGCATAGTCTTCTAATGCCAGTTTAGCATTTCCACGAATGGTATAAGATACTTCATCTGTTGGGTTTAAATCAATAGCATTTCCAATGTCTTCAATAACTTCTTTGTATTGTTTTTCAGACATTTTGATTTCGCTTTTGTAGTAATAGGCATCAGCAAAACTAGGGTCAATGTCAATTACCTTTTCATAATCTGCCAAAGCATTTTTGTTCTGTCTCAAGTTTTTGTACACACTTGCACGGTTGTAGTAAGCGAGTTTTAGGTTAGGATCTAAGTTCAAGGCTTTATTGAAATCTTCCAATGCTCCTTTGTAATCTCCAATAGCAGATTTTGCGTTTGCTCTATTGTAATAGCTCATCGTGTGTTGTCCATACAATTCGGTCGATTTATCATAATCCACAATCGCTCCGATATAATCTCCACGAGCAGCCTTTAGGTTTCCTCTACTGTGGTAAGCTGCTTGAAATCCTGGATCTAATTCAATGGCATTTTCAAAATCGTCAATGGCTTCTAAGTATTCACCAATTGCTGCCTTGGCATTTCCTCGTAGGTTGTAAGCAATTTTATCTCCTTCTTCGCTCAACAAGATTACCTTATTGAAGTCTTCCACAGCACCTTTGTAATCCAAGGTTTGCATTTTGGTTTTACCTCGCTTTAGGTAAGCATCTTTGTTTTTATCATCAATACCAATGGCAATGTGATAATCAATCAATGCTGCTTTATAGTCTCCCATTGCAGCTTTGGCATCTGCACGGTTTCCATAAGCATCCATATCTTGAGAATCTATGGCAAGTAGTTGATCAAAATCAGAAATAGCATCTCGGTAATTACCTGCTGAAATTTTGACTTCGCCTCTCTCTACAAATGCTTTGCGGTTATTGGGATTCATGCTCAACACTTTGTTGTAATCTGCAATCGCGCCCTTATGGTCTCCTTTTGAAGCTTTCGTTCTGGCTCTACAAGCAAAAGCGTCTCCGAATCTACTATCCATTTTGATGGCTCTGTCAAAATCTTTGATTGCCATATCGTATTCATAGATTTCATGACAAGCGACTCCTCTTTTGAAATAAGCATCCTTATTGTCAGGATTTTGATTCAAAATCTGTGTATAAGTTTCGATGGCACTTTCATGGTCATTGTAAGAAGCCTTCAACAAACCTATCACATAGGAGGTCTGCAACTTCAAGGCAGGAGTATTCTCACCTTCAATCACTTTTGCTGAATTGTCGGCATAATATATCTCCTTGTAACTAGGGTCAATGATCATTGCCTTTTTGAAATCTCTTACTGCCTCATCATATTTACCCACTGCGGCTTTGGCTTTCGCACGCTCATTGAATGCTTCTGCATACTGATCGTCCAATGCCAATGCGCCATCAAAAGAAGTCAATGCACCATTGTAATCTCCTAACTTCAATTGAAGCTTACCTTTGGTTTGTAGCGCTTCTTTTGAATTGGGATTTTCTGCAATTGCTTCGGTCAAATCCTCCATTGCAGCTTCAAAATTGTTTCGAGCAGCATTGCTTTCGCTTCTCGCAATATGAGCATCTACAAAGTTGGGATTGATTTCAATTGCCTTATCATAATCTTTGATGGCATCCAGATAGTCTCCCAATGCAGCTTTTGCCAAGCCTCGACCGTGATAAGCTTCTGCATAATTGGCATCTAATTCGATGGCTACGGTGAAATAAGCTCGTGCCACTTCAAAATTGTCTTCTTTTATCTTGGTCTTTGCTTTTTGATACCACAAAACCCTTTGGTCAAGGTTAAAGTTGGGAGTATCATTTACTTTCACAAGGTCGCCTCCACTGTTGGGCTGACCTAAACAAAAGGCGGAAAAATATAGTAGTAGAAAGGCAGTAATAGTTCGTTTCATAATATAATAATTTATTGGGTTTCATTATGAACTGGTAAAAAAGTATATCTAATGTTCTTTGTGTTACTTATTAATGGTTTTAGATCTCTTTCAGCTATGCAAGTTATTATGGGTTAAATCATTGAGGCTTACTTTCAATAACTAAAGGTAAATATTTTTTGACAAAGACGTGTCAAAAAACCTGCCTTTTTCTGAATCTTTTTATAGCTTGCTTACGTAGTCATTTTTCAAATACTCATATTACTCTACTTCAATATTCTAGTTTTCGATATAAATTACTTGTAATCATTCGCTTAATAATAGGTGACAGATTCCTTCAATAAAAAAATAAACACTGTAGTATCAATACATTTTATATTTTTGTGAAAAACGACAACATGTACAAGTATCTATTCTTATTATTTTTGATTGTATCATCGAATTCTATTGTTGCACAAGAAAATTCTGTGGCACAAATAAAAAAGAAGGTTGATGTTCCTATCATTGCTTATTGGCAAAAAGGAGATATTTGGAAATATATCGCTCAAAAAGGCAAGCTTACTTATAAAGGTGACCAGATTTCATCGAAAGAAACTACACAATATGACATTAGCTGCGAGGTGATAGATTCAAATGAGCACAGTTATACACTTCAATGGGTTTATGACGCAATTGCTTTTACGCATGAAAATGTGACTCAAAACACCTTTAAACAAAAGGCTGCTAAGGCGCTTGAAAAACAAATTTTCACTTTCCAAACGGATGAATATGGGCGTTTTGATACCATTCTCAATTACTCCAATACTGCAAAAAATATCAGAGAGAAAGTCCAGGAAGCATTAAAGGAAGCGGATGATTTGACCCAGTTTATGCTCAAAGAAACACTAACAAAACAATCTGATTATGAACTGATGGAAAACAATTTTTCAGATGTCGTTAATTATCATGCCTATCATGGCTATGAATTTAGAGCTGATACAAGCTTTTCTTATACAAGCCAACAAGAAAATGCTATGGGCGGTACAATTGATTCTCAGGGAACAAGTTCTATCAAACTTGATGAAGAAAACAAATCCATCTTGGTGATTGAAGACACATTGATTCCTGATATGGACCAAATCATTCCTCAAACCAAAAAACTGTTAATGCAACTTGGCAATGTGAAGAAAAAAGAAATTGATAAACTGATAAACAAGGAAACTTCTAAGGTTGAAAAATCGGAACGTTATGTTTTTGACCATGAATATGGCTTGTTGTTGGAGTATGAACATACGGACACCAAAAGCTTTGGTGGAGATACTACCGTAAAATTTGCCTTGTTGAAGATTCTGAATTGAACACTGTATATAGGTGTCAGGAGTGGGGTATAAAGTGGTTATTTTCAAAAAACGACCAGCTTAAAGACTAAATCAGTCAAGTTTTTTTGCCCTTAAAAAATGCTTAATCTTTTGATTTTGAAATAATCATTTTTACATTAGCATTAAATAAGCTTGACTTAGGCTGTTCAATCAAGGCTAAAAAGTTCTCTAACTTTTTAGCCTTAGACTAAGCAGCTTTACCTTTTGTTCTGTACTGTTGTAATTGCTTACATTTTATGCTTTCCAAAGCATTTTGAGCCTCATCTATTGAAAAAGTTTTTCCAAAAGTGGCTATGGTGAAAATAAATTCAGTTAATCCACTTCTACTA
>JBGCDY010000234.1:0-4280 GCA_045105835.1 Chitinophagales bacterium | reverse complement strand
GGCATGGACAATGGCACCTACAAAGGAACAGGGCTGGCTACTGCTATGACAGCCTTTGGTGGAAATGCAATGGACATTGCCGTAAACGACCAAAATACAGCCTATGTCGTTGGCACAGACAATAACACTTACATCCACAATGGAGGATGGAACGGCTACATTGGAGGAAAAAAAGCAAAGAAAGTTGCTCTAAACCCTGCTGATGGAACACCTCACATACTCGGTACAGACGACATCGTTTACAAAGGAGGAACAACTTGGTCAGCCCTAGGTAGTAGTGTACCCAAAGCAATCGACATTGCAGTAGACCCAAAAGGTAGGATATGGGCAATCAATCAGACCAATGACCTCGAATTTTTGGATGCAGGTGTTTGGAAATTATTCAGCCCTGCCAAAAAAGCGAAATCATTAGACATCAATAAAAACTATGGTTTGGTCATTACCGATATGAATACGCATATCCAGTACATTGACATCTCCAATCCTCAATCCAGTGGAAATGCTCCCGCAGCTGGCGGCGGCGGAAATGCTGGTGGTGGAAACAATGCTAATGCGAATGCTGGCGGTGGCGGAAACGCTGGTGGTGGAAACAATGCAAATGCGAATGCTGGCGGCGGCGGAAACGCTGGTGGTGGAAACAATGCAAATGCGAATGCTGCACCTCCCTTCAATGCTTCAGCCATTAAAGATCAATACCAAATCAAAGTCAAATACACAGGTAAAACTTGGCACTACAACGATAAAGACCAGTTGGTTTCAACGCGTCAGCAAACAACAGACAACAACTCTAAGTTTGCCTTCCAAAAACAAAGCGATGGAACTTACAAAATCCTCAATATGATCAATGGAAAATATCTACACTTAGATGAATCCAAAGACAAATTGCTTTCGACTCGCTTTCAACCTGATGATGGTTACACCCGTTTTTTATTGGAGCAAGAGCCTGATGGTTCTTACCGAATCAAAATCAAAGCTCCCAACAAATATGTACACAATGACGGTTCTAATGACCAGTTGATGAGTACACGTTACCAACCGAAAGACGACTATACCCGCTTCTTCTTGGTCAATAAAGCTGGCGTACAGGTCACCCTACAAGGTTTGCCCGTTGCCTTATTGAAGTCAAAAGACATCTATCAAGTGACAGTCAAACAAACGGGACAAACTTGGCACTACAATGATGGAGATCAACTGGTATCGACTCGCCAACAAACCAAAGACAATACCTCGAAGTTTATCTTCCAGAAGCAAGGAGATGGCAGTTATAAAATTTTGAACTTGATTAATGGGAAACATCTACACCTAAATGAATCCAAAGATAAATTGCTTTCGACTCATTTTCAACCAGATGATGGTTACACCCGTTTCTTATTGGAGCAAGAATCTGATGGTTCTTACAAAATCAAGGTTAAACAAGCCAATAAATACCTACATAACGATGGAGCGAAAGACAAACTGATGAGTACCCGTACTCAACCCAATGATGACTATATCCGTTTCTTCTTGGTCAATCCCAAAACAGGTGTAAAAACCACCATGGGAGGGCTGCCAATAAGCTTGCTCAATGCCCCTTTCCATACAGTTACAGTCAAGCAAACAAAGAAGACTTGGCACTACAATGATGGAGATCAATTGGTATCAACTCGCCAACAAACGACAGACAATGCCTCTAAGTTTATCTTCCAAAAACAAGGCGATGGCAGTTATATGATTCTGAACAGAGTCAATGGAAAGCATCTACACTTGGATGAATCCAAAGATAAATTGCTTTCAACTCGTTTTCAACCCAACGATGGATATACCCGCTTTTTCTTACACCAAGAGCCCGATGGGTCTTACCGAATCAGCGTCAAAGCACCCAACAAATACCTCCACAACGATGGTTCAAGAGACCAATTGATGAGTACACGTTATCAACCTCTTGACGACTACACCCGCTTTTTCTTATCCAATATGAAAGGCACGAAAGTCACAGTAACAGGAAGACCTCTTAGTACGCTCAGTGCCAAAACTTATCAAGTTCAGGTCAAACAAACAGGTGCAAAATGGAAGTATAATTCTGGCAATAAATCAGTTGTAGGTGTACAAAGTAAGGACTTAAAAGACAAGAATTTATCGTTTTCTTTCCAAAAACAAAGCGATGGCAGTTATACAATCGCAAACGTACTTGATGGGAAACACCTATATGGAGAACGATCTGGCGGATGGAATCAAATAAATTTTTCTGACCCAATGCTGCCATTAACCACTCGTAATCAAGGGAATCCTGTTGCTGAACGATTCTTATTGGAGCAAGAGTCAGATGGAGCCTATCGAATCAAGCATAAAGAATCTGGTACTTATGTGCATTTAGGAAAAAAGAAATCAAACTACACAGGCTTATCTAAATACTCAAATCGAATACAAAATATTAACAACATACAAGGGAATGATATAAACCTTCAACCTAGTAATTTCAGAGATGTTTCTACTCATGATTTATTTCGTGGACCGATGATGTTCAATAATTTATTTGGAGGTAACTCTCGAGAAATTCTCAATCACGACCACGCCCGTTTCTATCTATTAGACCCATCAGGTAATAAAGTAACAATAACAGGTTTACCTGTGCACCACCTCAACAAAAAGGAAACTTTCTTTGTACGAGTCAAGCAAACAGGTAAAAGCTGGCACTACAACGACAAAGACCACAAAGTTTCTACTCGACAACAGAATTTGGGGGATGAATCCAAATTTATCTTCTTCAAACAAAACGATGGCAGCTACAAAATTTTGAGCCGAGTCAATGGCAAACATTTACACCTAAATGACCCCAAAGACAAAATATTGGCTACCGAAATTCAGCCCGATGACGATTACACCCGTTTCTTATTAGAACCCGAAGGAGATGGCTCTTACCGTATCAAAGTGAAAGCGACAGGTGATTATCTACACAACGATAATGGAGGGGATAAAATGTTGAGTACTCGTACTCAAGTGAAAGACGATCTCACCCGTTTTTTCTTATTGGACAGACATGGCATAAAAGTAGACCCGACTGGCAATGCCATAGGTAAAATAGGACACCACAAGGGTACTCGAAAAGGAGGAAGCCCCATCAATGCAGGTGGCGGATGGACCAATAATGTTCAACCTCAAGGGGTAGCCATTCCTGGCAACAATATTGCGCCAAATGCTTCTGCTCCAACAGCAGCAGCCAAATACCAAGGAAACTATCCGCAAATCAACCTACTCTTCAAGGTGATGGAAAAAATGCAAAGCAATCCAGAAGTAAACTTCGATGCAGGATTGTTGGGCGTATTTGACGGATTGAAGGATGCGGCTTCGAATTTGCCCTTTCCATCTTTGAAAAACATCGAAATGAAATTCACTGATGGAAGAATAGGTTTTCACGGAAAAACAGGAGCTGAAATTCTACCTCAATACAAACTAACCGATGCTGCCATAAGCGCACTGCAAGCCAAGGGAATGGATAAAACCAATGCCCAAAAGCTAACTGTTGCTATGAAAGACGAGGTCTATAAAGGCAGCAGTAGTATTGACTGGAATGGTGCACAGGCTAATTTCTTAAATGCTGTCAAAGCAGCTATTGGAGATGCCGCACTGAACAAGAACAAAGACAACCTACTCTCCATTGGAGTAGAAGGCGCATTGGCAGAACCTGAAGATGCTGTATTGTCTGTCAAAGGTCGAGTCAGCAATTTCATGAGCAAAGAATTTGATGTAGAACTCAAATTTTTCATGGGAACGGATTTGAAAGCAAGTAAGCCCAAACCCTTTTTCGAGTTTCGCTTTACTTCGCCAGGTGCAGCTGCCAATCAACCCATGAAACTATCGGATCACAGTATTCCCGTTCCATTGGGCGATGTACAAGTATATGACCCTACGATTGTCATTACCAATGCCGCTACTATTTATGACAAAGGATTGGATTCGGGTATCAATGAAGGTTTCAACTTCTTTGGCAATGTAGTCTTGAAGGACAAGCCAGGAAAAACAAAGACTCCAAATAAAATCTTGCAGACGCTTGGTAAGATGACAGCTTCTGATGAGATGGCTTTACACTTTGCAGTAGATGTATCAGGTTCCGCCAAAAAATATTTTGCCGAAGTTGCTTTCAGTACACAAATTCCAATTTATCCACTTTCGGATGCGTATGTGGATTCGAAAGACAACAAAGTAAAGTGGAAAAATCCACACAAAATCACTGCAAAAATCGCTCGATCAGATTTGAGTTTCCTCAAAAATGCTTCTAAAATAGAATTGGGAGGAGGTTTGGA
>JBGCDY010000233.1:0-3448 GCA_045105835.1 Chitinophagales bacterium | reverse complement strand
CATTGTATTTACGGACGGAGAAGATACGGAAGGAGGTTATTCTATCAACCAAATTATAGAGGAAGCGTGTATGCACAATGTGCGAATTTTTACGGTTGGATTGAGTAATGGGGTCAATGATAGGGTTTTGTCTGAAATCGCATTCGAAACCAATGGGGCAGTAATGTTGGCAGAAGAAGCTGAGCAGTTGATTGCTCAATACAGCTCTTTGGGGCAGTTGCTGCATGGAGAAGCACAAATCTACCGCATTCGCATGAGTGTAAGAAAGAATTCGGGTGCAAGTTGGTACAACGGCAATTTGTTGTCTTCTGTTATTTCTTTGGAGTTGTCTGAGGATTATACCATTCGATTTCCTATCGAAAGGTATATTGTAGAGAATCCGATTTGTAATTAACTGGTAAAATACTCAATAACGGTGGGTTTCGACCTGTGCCGAAAACTCGGTAAACCATCGCTATTGAGCATTTTAGTTCGTTTTTTTTAATCAAAAAATAATATTAACATGAAAACCACACAATTAACATTTATCCTTTTCGTGCTTATTTCTCTTTTTACTTATTCTTCCTGTACAAAAGATGGAGATATCCCTGATACCGTTGAAGATGGTACAATGACTGCTAAAATTGATGGGCAGAGATTTGAAAGTAAAGTAGCAATAGGAGTTATAGACCCTGATGAAGAAGGACTTTTTTCCATTGCAGGTACTAAAGAAGAAAATATAGACGAAGCCAATAGTGGTTTGGGGATCTCTTTCCTTTATGACCCCGAAATACCAATAGAAGAAGGTACTTACAATTCCAGTGACTTAGACTGTTTTAACAGCGACGAGATTTGCGGCTTCCTATTCTATATTCCTGAAAATCAATCTACCTCTGATCCTGATGAGGAAATATCCTACATATCCTTCGGAGAAGATGCCGTAACCAATATTACAATCACTTCAATTGACCATCGAATAGGAGGGCATGTTATGGGAACTTTCTCTGGTACGCTCCTATATGAAGATGATGAAGAAAATATAACTACTGTTACTATCACAGAAGGACAATTCAATGTCAAAATAGAATAATTTGAGACTTGATAATAAGAAATAGTGCCTTTTTTTATCGTAAAATAAATCCATAATGAAACCTACACAACTCACAATCCTTCTTTTCGCACTGATTTCCCTTTTCACCTATTCTTCCTGCCTCAAAGACGGAGAAGAAGAGGGTGATATTCCCGAAACCATTGAGGTAGGTACACTTTCTGCCAAAATTGATGGAGAACAGTTTAAAAGTAGTCTTGCATCAGGAGAAATAGACCCCGCCTCTAATGGATTCTTTGTAATCGGAGGGATTGAAGATGAAAATGTAGAAGAAGACAAGGATTTCTTGGGCATTACCTTCTTTCTCAATTCCGAAACATCATTGAACACAGGAGACTACAATTCCAGTGATTCGGAATGTTTAGTAGGTCTTGAAGTGTGTGGACGAATCATCTCTCAATTGGACAATCCATCTATTCCTATTCAAGAAACGATTTATCAAACTTTGGTAGAAGGCAGTGAAACCCAAATCAATGTATCTTCTATTGACTATCAACCTGGAGGAAATGCGATGGGTACATTCTCTGGCACACTTCTGAATCCTAATGGTAGTATAGTCAATGTCACGGAAGGAAAATTCAATGTCAAAATACGAAACTGATTTTTTAAAACATTTTATCATTTTTAAAATACACAAAACATGAAACATTTATTTTTACTAGTACTTTTTTTTATGACTACTCCAGTTTGTTTTGCTCAAAAAGGAATGAGTACAGAACAGATGAAAAATACCTGCGAATACAAACCTTTAAATGAAAGAGTTAGCGTAACTGTTGCCAGGTTCTCCAGCTCGGTGTCAGGATTAAATAGCAAAGATATAAACAACTTTTCTACAATGCTCACAAATGCCTTGCAAGAATTGGATTGTTATAGAGTACTATCTATGCAAAAAGATGAAGGCGATTTAGGAGGTGAGGCAGAAGGGGAGCAATTGAAAGCCCAAATGGTAGTAGTTGGTGAGATTACTGAGTACAGTGCTTCCAAAAACAATACTAATATTAGTGTTATTAAAGTAGGAAAAAATAAGGTACACATGGGATTTGTACTTCAATTAAAAGACCCAACTACTCGTGACATCATCTTATCAAAATCCATAAATGTTGATGCTAAGTCCAAAGGTTCAACTTCTTTTAGGATTCCTAATCGTCATTTACCAACGACAACTTCTTCGTCGTCTTTAAATCCAATTAACAGTGCTATGCACAATGCTTTTGAACAGGGAGTAATTTATGCAGTCGATTTTTTAATCCAAAACCTTGATAGAATCGAACAACATGTCGAATCTGTTACTACAAACTTTGGTGGTGTTACAAATGTGCATATAAAAGACATAAGCTTGACTTCTCTTTACGAATTAATGGATTTGATAGAAACCAGTGATTTAGTAAAGAATATCACAAATAGTTCGAAGGATGGTGTTGCTATATTAACAATTAAACATGATGAAAATTCACAGGATATTTTCAACCTATTCGGTAGAAAATATGCTGGCAATATATCTGGTATTCCGAGTATTTCAGATGGAAAGATAGAGATTGATTGGAAGCAATAAAGAACGTTTATCTCCAATTCTCGATTTCTGCAATTTTAATTAGAAGTGAGTATTGGAGATTTTTTAACAATTATTTTACTCAAAAAACCAATAAAACCATGACAAAATATTTTACAATTATATATTTTTTACTTTTTCAATTCTCTCTGCTTTCTGCTCAAAATAACTTCGAGCCCAACAATGAATTTACAACAGCAGCAACAATAAGTTGTGGTAACTTGTATGAATCCTTTATTCAAGAGTTAGGAGACCATGACTGGTTCGAGGTACAAATGAATGAATCAGGTTATTTAAGTATAGACTTAACATCAGTTCCAGCTAATTTAGATTTACACTTAGCCATTATCACCATAGAAAACAACGAGCCTAAAAGAATTGCAGACGATGATGATACCAATACCAATGGTGGACAAAGTTTAAACGCAACGGCTTTTCTCACCGCAGGAACTTATTATATTTATGTAACAGACGAGAATGACAACGCTTTCAACGATTCCGAATCTTACAACTTAATTGTTTCTTGTTCTCCAAGTTCGTTAGAGGTCAATCAGACTTTTGAAATGGCAGTCGATATACCTCAAGACACTTGCTTTGAGGAAAGAATTTGGGGAGAAAATGAACTGTTCTTCAACTCCAATGATGGAGACAACGATAGAGAATGGTTCAAGGTAGAAATTGGCGAATCGGGCTACTTAAATGCACATTTAACCTCTGTACCCACTAATTTAGATTTAAACCTTGCCATTTTTATCATAGAAAACAACCAACCTAAAAGAATAGCAGATGATGATGATACGGATGCCAATAAT
>JBGCDY010000232.1:0-2945 GCA_045105835.1 Chitinophagales bacterium | reverse complement strand
GTCGTGAATTAGGCGACAGAAATAGGGAACCCATTTTTTTATATCTTTGATTTCTAAATAACCCCAGTTGACAATTGTATGCAAAGCTCCCAATTCCCATTGAAGAAGTACAAAATATTGATTCAAAAGATATTCAAAGCTTATTGTATTCAAGAGAGTATATACCTCTCCGAAGATACCCAAAGATTGTTATTCCAAAAGCTATGCTTATATCTACAAAAAAATTGGCAAAATGCGCTTAAAAAGTATGGAGCATTTATTCCTGAAAAATCTCTCGTAACGGAATTGGTGCGTTTGGGCTGCGACAAATTGTTGAAAAACAACAATGCCGAAGACCTTGAACTTCTTCAGAATGCCGCAGGCAAATTGGTTCTAAAGTACTATTCTATCATTAAACACATCGTTTATAAACAAAACGCCAAAGATAAATCCATCTCCAAAGAAGAACAAGCAGACATTATTGCCAATATCCAAGCTCGATTGTTGGAGAAAGCAAAAAGCGGAAAATTGATTGCCCAATACAAAGGAAATGCCCTATTCAGCACCTACTTCTACAAGATAGCCTACAACAGTATGATTGATGAATGGCGAAAAATCAAACGCATCCAAATGAATGCCCCGTCTGTCAGCGTGGATTTGAACCAAGAAAGTATAGCCAGCACTACTACTGTTAATATAGAATACAACGACATCGTAGAACAACATGCCAAGAGGCTTCAAATATTGATACAGATGTTGTCCTCCAAAAGGCGAAGACGCTTTGAGTTTGCGCTGAAAATAGTCTATAAAATGAAGCTGGTGACAGCAGATATCCGCAGCTTATACGAACGATGTTCTGATTCTTTGTTGGTAGAAATTTTATCCTATTTTGGTACACACTACCACAAACTGGCACAATCCCAAATTTTTGTACTCATTGGAACCTTTTTGAGCGCACTGGAAAAAACCTCAACTCCCATCAACCCCGCTTCATTTAGAATATGGTTTCAGACTGTGCTAAATAGATTGAAGGATGCCCTTTTTGAGAGGCTTCCAACCAAAGATAAGAAAGCAATAGAGGCTTATTTTGAATTTTTGGTTTACAAGATGTATAAAAGAAAGTAATGCAAAATATTTATATGTTTATTTTTTTCTTCAAAACCTTACAAAAGTAAGCCTCTAAAACGTCCATCCTAATAAGGAGGAATGCAAATATTTCGAGTTGGATAACCGATTGATGATTTAAGACTTTAAGAATGAATTTACTAAAGAGGATTTTCGATAACACAGGCAAGCTAAACATTGAGGGACGTGTATTGTATGCACACGCAATGCACCTTTCGCAAATAGACGATTTACCAGAAGTTCTGATTGAATATGTCTGGAAAAATACGAACAGTATGAGGGAAATAGCCAGCTTGTACCAGTTATTGGATAAGGAAACGGTTCTACGAAATCCCCATCCCTACTTCCTTAAACAAGGTCATACTCCTAAAACCTCTCTTGTCTCCATAGACTGGAACAACCTGGATGCTGCTCTGGAAGATATCTTGCGGTCTGCCCTGAGTGAAAATAGCACTCCCAATCGCAAAATGGAGCGAAAAATAGCGCTTAGTTTCAAAGCCTCCAATACTTCTTTTCGTGTGATTCACCCTGCAAAAGATGTCGTCTGTGTTCAGCAAATACATTTCCAATTTTCTCACACGACTACTCACTCTCTATTTCTTTACCTCCAAAGCGCGAAAGGAAAGAGCAAAGCAGAGTTTGAAATCCCTTCCAATAGCAAGGAATTTATCGTTTCTATCAAAGATGTTCAACAATTCCCAACGGGCTTGTACTACTGGACAATTTTGGTGGATAGAACTCCCTTCACCAATCGCCTTTACATCTGTAGTGAAGAAGAAGCAAAGCAAATTTTGTCTGCCAATTCTTGAAAAAGCCATGTAAATATCTGGCAAAGTATTTTTTTCAAAAAAAAGTCCTTCAAATCTTACAATTCTACCTCTTCAAAACGTCTAACCAAAGTGAATCAAACACATATTGTGAGAACAAATTGAAAAATTTCCTTTTGAAAAGCACAAACCTAAGCTACATCGAATCTACTACAATAAATTATTTTCATTGGAAAAGTTGATTCGACAAAAGTAAAAATGTGCAATCATTAGGCTTTTTGTCACTGTCGTTGCTGCCTTTGGTAGTGACGGCTTTTTTTTTGAAGGAATCACCCTCCTACCAAAGCAAATCCCGCCCAGTCCATAGGCTCCATCATTTCATCTTCAATCAGCTCCAATTTCGCCTTACGCAAAGCCTGTGCATAATTCTCTCTCCCGAGTCCTCGGGACGAGCTCTCCAATATGTACCGAAACAAAGCCTGTGTCAATTGACTTGTACTGTCCTGTGGCACTTTGAAAAGTGAATAGATAATGTTTCCTGCTCCTGCATACAAAAATCCCCGATTCAAAGCCATCATCCCCTCTCCTACCTTCAATTCTCCCACACCACTCTCACAACTACTCAAGACCACCAAATCCGCATTGAGATTCAAATGATACGTTTCAGAGGTGTGCAAAATATAATCGTCTGATTGCATTTCCAGTTCCGTCTTTCGTCCATCGTCCACCGTCTGCCGTGAAGCTAGGTGAATCCCTGAAAGCGTATTTTTACCCGACTCTTGAAGAAAACCGTGTGTAGAAATCAGCACATATTTATATCCTCCAATGTGTTCTTGCAGGTTTTTCTTATTCGCTTGGTCATAAAAAAGTGCAATGGCTTCTTTACCTTGTTCTTCAAAAAGTTGATACACTTCTTTTACTTCTACTTCTGTCTCCTCCAAGTCCTGCAAAGCCATATCTGAGTCTCCCGATGATTTCAAAATCCTCCTCCTATTCTTTCCTTGTTCCCCACTACTTTTGACTACATAACCCTCTTTCTTCAAAGAACTCCCTCCTTTGGAGGGATAAAGGGAG
>JBGCDY010000231.1:0-6916 GCA_045105835.1 Chitinophagales bacterium | reverse complement strand
TTTTGATTATCTTATAAAGTTATTAATTTTCTCAAACAAGTTGTGGGCTTGCATTTTTCCTTGTTTAATTTGTTTCTCAAAGGAAACGTTCTGCAAGTTAACGATTTGTTTTTACTTTGCCCATTTCGCCACAAAAGACACATGAAAACTAAAAAAGTCGATGTGCTTACCCACAAGTTTTTGTTTGAACTTTAATTTGATTTTTCATTACCTCTTCCTCCCACCAACACTCATCAATGTTGGCGCAAAAAACAATGCATCAGGATTCGCTCGATGTGCCTCCCAATCTGCAATCATTGCGCTGCAATCTGTTTGTGAAATAATACCTCTGTCTGCCATAATCTGCAAGTGCGGCACCAAAAACCTTTCTCCCCAAAGCATCAAATCACTTTGGTTATTCCCCACCCTTGCAGTAGGTGTATAATCCACCAAATCAATACCATACTTGCGAAACCAAGCAGGAATCTCACCCGTTATATAGGGATTTCCACCGACCGAATAATAGTATTCACGAACCGCATCGGCGACTCCTTCAAATGCACCTCCTTTTGGAAAAAGCGACAGACCTTCGTAATAGTAATCCTGAATCGCTATGATTCCATTCGGTTTCAGGGCTTTGAGTAAATGCTGCAAAAACACTTCAGGCTCTTTTACAAAAGCAATCACCCAACGCACAAAAATAAAATCATAATGCGCTTCGGGTAAAACAACTGTTTCCACTGTTCCATTGAGTAGTTGGTAATTTGTGGCAGCAAATTCTTTATTTGTATTTACATGATTGTCAAAATACTGCAAATACATTTCGGAGGGTTCTACCAAAGTCACCTCGCCCTCCTCTCCTACTCGCTTCAATAAATCCATTGAAGCAAAACCAGGCCCCGCACCAGCATCCAAACACTTCCAGCCCTTTTGGATATTCAGCCTATCCCAAAAATCATAGGTCACCTCTCCCCATACTTTGTGCTGAAATTGCAGCCTTTGAAGCTCTTTTTGATTGACTCCGAGTAAGTAAGGATTTTGGTTCGACATATTCTTTTGTACTATTTTGAATCGTGAGTTTTGAAGAAATGAATAATCTATCAGTTCTCCAAACTTCTATACTTAAAATTGTCTACCCCTGCAAACCAACTTCAATTTTCACTTCACACTCATCGCCATTTTCTTGGCTACAATGGCATCTGCAAACCACAAAAACTCCTTCGCAAAATCAACAAAACATTTATCTATATCCGCTTCAATAGGAACACCACTTTCATCAAAAGCCTTGTCCACATAGGGTACAATCAACTTCAAAGGCATGGCATACCCTCCAATAGAAAGTGCCAACTGTTGCATAGAACTCGAAGCATTCAGCCCTCCAATTCTACCCGTTGCAGCAGCAGCTACACCAATGGGTTTTCGGTAAAATTCTGCCCAAAAGTAATCCAACATATTTTTGAGTGCTCCCGTACAAGTGCCATGATATTCTGGTGACACCCAAATCATTGCATCCGCTTCTTGGAGCATTTTTTGTACCTCCTCCAAACCTGATGGCTTGTTTGAAAGATTGCCATACGTTTCTTCCATAATCGGAAGTGGGTAATCTAACAAGTCTAATAAATGAATATCCGCACTTGAATTTTCCTTCAATTTTGCGGTCAAGTATTCCGCTACCTGATGCGTCTCCCTTCCTATCCTAACACTCCCTGAAATCACGACAATCTTCATATCTTTTGTTGTTGATGGTTGATTATTTTTATATTAGCGTATGAAAACACAACAGATACTCCCTTTCGCCTTATTTTATGGCTTGCTGACGACCATACATATTGCCGTCAGCAGTTTTGAAATAGGACAATTGGCTTATTTCACCAAGCCTTTGTTGATGCTTGTTTTGGGCGTTTATTTTTACCAAAACACTCCCAAACCCCTTGCTACACTCAGCAAAATTACACTTTTCGCCTTGTTCTTTTCTTGGCTCGGAGATGTATTCCTTTTGTTTCAAGCCTATCAAGACATTTATTTCCTATTGGGTTTGGTCAGTTTTTTGATTGCCCACATCTGCTATATATTTGCCTTTACCCAAACTCCCAAGTCCGCAAAAAGTTCGATAAAAGTAGTCCTTCCTGCTGCTTTCGGCTATTTTCTACTGGGAGCATCTGCCCTGTTTTTTCTCAAAGAAGGGTTGGGTTCAATGTTCATTCCTGTGATTGTCTATTCATTGACCATTGTTTTGATGAACATTATGGCGGTCAATCGCTACGGAAAAGTAGCAACATCCAGTTTTCAGTGGGTTTTGTTCGGAGCTATTGCATTTTTGATTTCGGATTCACTCATTGCAGTCAATAAATTTTACACTCCTATTGCAGCCCCTTCCTTTTGGATTATGTCCACCTATTGTTTGGGGCAATTTTTAATTGTAATTGGAATTTTGAAGCAATTGAAAGAACAATAGTTGCAAGAATTTCATTTTGATTTACTAAGCCCCTATTTTTTATCCAAACACTAAATACTTATGTGGCAAGAACAAAACAACCAACTCGTTAGAGAATTTCAGTTCAAAGATTTCATTACCGCTTTCGCTTTCTTGACCAAAGTAGCCATCTTAGCCGAAAAACACAATCACCATCCCGAAATCTACAATGTCTATAATAAGGTCAAATTAAATCTTAGCACACACGATGCGGGTAATATAGTTACCGAAAAAGACCGTAAATTAGCCGCTGCAATTGATGAATTGTAAAGAAACCTCTTGCGCTCGTTTGTAACGAGTGCACTGTTAATTTGGCGTTTGTAACGCCTATCCTTAAGCAAAATAGCATCCAATTTATTTTAAAACGACAGTCATGTTAAGCACTCGTTACAAACGAGTGCAAGTTAAACTTCCAATTACCAAAATGAACAACTCATCCTCCAATAGTGAACCACTAATCACTAACCAGCAATCACTAAGCACCATCGTCCAATCTCTCACATTGGAGGAAAAAGCCACACTTTGCTCTGGCTTAGACAATTGGCGTACCAAACCCATCGAAAGATTGGGCATTCCATCCATCATGATGACCGATGGACCACATGGTTTGCGGCGTGAAAAAGGCGAAGGATTTGGCAACAGCGAAAAAGCGACCTGTTTTCCAACAGCCGTAGCCTTAGCAGCCACCTGGAACACCGACTTGATAGAGGAAGTCGGAACAGCTATCGGCAAAGAATGTCAAGCTCAAGATGTTCAAATCCTATTGGGTCCAGGCATGAATATCAAACGCTCTCCTCTCAATGGGCGCAATTTTGAATACTACTCCGAAGACCCAATTGTATCTGGCAAAATGGCTGCTGCATTCATCAAGGGTGTTCAAAGTCAGGGAGTAGGGACTTCGTTGAAGCATTTTGCAGTGAACAATCAGGAGTTTGAGCGCATGAGCATCAATGTAGATGTGGGCGAACGGGCATTGAGAGAAATCTATTTGAGGGGTTTTGAAATTGCAGTCAAAGAAGCAAAACCCACTACTTTGATGTGTGCTTACAACAAAATAAACGGCTTCTTCGGAGCAGAACAGCCCTATCTTTTACATGAAATATTGAAAGGAGAATGGGGATTTGAAGGCTATGTCGTGTCGGATTGGGGCGCAGTCAATGACCGTGTTGCGGGTGTCAAAGCAGGGCTGCAATTGGAGATGCCAGGAAACGCAGGCATCAATGATGTGAAAATTGTTGAAGCCGTTCGGAATGGCACATTGGCGGAAAAAAGACTCGACGAAGTCGTACAAGATTTGCTGGGAGTCATTTTAAAATTGGCAGGACAGAGAAAAACTGCGGCTACTTTTGATGCAAAAGCCCACCATGAATTGGCTCGAAAAACAGCAGCAGAAGGCATTGTTTTGTTGAAGAATGAAGACAATATTCTTCCGCTAAATCGTAGTCACAAAAGTATTGCTGTAATTGGAGATTTTGCAGAAAACCCACGTTTTCAAGGAGGTGGAAGTTCTAGGGTCAATCCCACACAGTTGGACCTTCCCTTCAATGAACTCTACCAAAATCTCCCAACAGGCATGAGTCTTAGCTTTTCCAATGGCTATCCCAATGAAGATGTCATTGATGAACAACTCATTCAAGATGCGATAAAGACAGCACAATATGCAGATGTTGCCATCGTTTTTGCGGGACTCCCCAATAGCTATGAAACAGAAGGTGCAGACCGCCAACACCTCCAAATGCCGCCCAATCACAATCGCCTCATCCAATCTGTAGCTGCCGCCCAACCAAATACAATTGTCGTTTTGCAAAACGGTTCGGCAATTGCCATGCCGTGGCTCAATGATGTAAAAGGTGTAGTAGAATCTTGGCTTGGAGGTCAAGCAGGAGGCAGTGCGATTGCTGATATTCTTTTTGGGCGAGTCAATCCTTCAGGAAAATTGACCGAGACTTTTCCGCAAAAATTGGAGGACACGCCTGCATTCCTCAATTATCCTGGTGAAAACCGACAGGTCACTTATGGCGAAGGTTTGTTTGTAGGCTATCGCTACTACGACAAAAAGAAAATCCAGCCCCTTTTCCCCTTTGGTTTTGGCTTGTCTTATACCCAATTTCAATATGGTGAATTGGATTTGAGTCATACTGAAATGAACAATGCAGACACATTGGAGGTAAAATTAAACGTTGAAAACATAGGCGATTACGCTGGTCAAGAAGTTGTACAACTTTATGTCAAAGACCACGAATCTTCTCTGCAACGCCCCGAAAAAGAACTCAAAGCTTTCGCCAAAGTTGCATTGGAGGTTGGTGAAACGAAAACGGTTACAATGACCTTGAATTGGCGAGATTTTGCTTTTTACGATGACCGAAAAAAAGCATGGGCAACCGAATCAGGTAAATTTGACATCCTCGTTGGCAGTTCCTCCAATGACATCCGCCTTCGTGAATCCCTCCAATTCAACAGCACCCAAGTTCTCCCTCCAATGTTTGACCTTCACACCACCTTCAAGGAATTGTTGGCACACCCTGAAGCTGCGCCCAAAGTTCAGCCTATTATGGATGGATTGATGAACTTTATGTTTATGGATGCGGAATTTCCCGACGAAGAAAGCAAGGCAGATGCCTTGGCTTTTGGTCAGGCAATTGTATTGGACTTGCCTTTGATTAAAATGGTGGGTTTTTCGAGTGGGAAATTTTCGATGGAGCTGATTGAGGATTTATTGAAGGAGGTGAACTGATTTTATCTGTTCAACTGTTGGCAATGTTTTGGGAAATTTTGGCAACGGTTGAACGACATCAGTATCTAAATTGATGCTTGATAGCACATTTTATCATCAAGGAATATTCTTTGTCAGGTAACGCCCAATCTTTGACTATCTTTTCTAGCTCCAATCGTTTCCTTTTAGGAATGCTTTTGTCTTGCGACATCAAATAAATTTGTTTGATAGGCAAATAAGATTCTCTCCTATTATCATTCAGAAAAGGGCGGTCTAAACCTATTATTTCAATGGTTTTTTTACCTTTCAGATTCCCTTTAATTGCTCTAACAGAAAAACCCAAATACTCAATATAGTTTTCAGGATTCTCTTTCTGTGGGTTGATAATCAAAGGTTTTTCCTCTTCAATATTTCTCGAATCCCCGTTTGCTCTTTTGTCAGGGTTTTCAAGAGGAAAATAATTTCTTTTATTAGAACGATTGCAGGTTTCACAACAAAAAAAGAGATTGCTCCAATCATACGCCAACCAATAATAACCTGGCTTGATAATAGTATCAGTTGAAGATTGTTGATAACCACCTTTTCCTCTATAATGCTCTACATCACCGATTTCTGTCTTGCGTTCACAAAAACAACATTTACCATGCTGTGCTTTTATTAAAGCATTTTTGACTTTTTTGTGTCCATAAATCCTGTTGTCAAACTCAAACTTCTTGATTCCTTTTCGGTAGTCTTCATCGTGGTCAAAAAGGTCAATCAAACGTTTGGTTTCCGCTGCTCCTTCTTTGAGTAGTTTTTGGGGAGCATCTTTGGGTTTGAATATGCGAATCATTGGGCTTTCAGTATTTCAGTCGCTTTTTTCAATGCCACCAATGCATCATTGGCGGCTTCATTGCCCAAAGGCATCTCTTCCAAATACTTAGAGATTTCCTCCAATTCTTTCTTGTCCTTTTCAGATAGCTCATCCTTCTCCAAAATCTCTTGTTTTCGCTCCAAATAGGAATCGTATTTTGGAGGTCTTGCGCTATCTAAACCAAATAAATCACTCGTCAATACTTGGTCAACTCGCCATCCTGTTATAATATCCTCGTCTTTGTTGTTGTAAATCTTCACGCTATCCCCTTCTCGCTTCAATAAAATAATGTTCGCATTTTCAGCCGATTGCACAATCAAAGGGCTGTGAGCAGTGACAATAAATTGGGCATTTTTGAAGATTTTGGTCAAAAAATCAATCACCTTTCGCTGCCACTTGGGGTGCAAATGCAGGTCGATTTCGTCCACCAAAACTATACAGGGTTCTTCTAAGGGTTGGTCACTATCTGGATAACGCTCGAACAATCGAGCCGCCAAATCCACTACCCAAGCAATAAAAGATTGATAGCCCAAACTCAAATTTTTCATGGCTACCCAACCATAAGGTGTTTTTACTTCAATGGCAGCCTGTGTTTGAGTTTTGGTAATCTCTCTGATGCGAAACCCTTCTACATCAGGCAGCAGTTTTTGAAGTGTTTCTTTTACTTTTTTGTAGTGCTTTTGAAGGTATTCTTTGGTTTCTCCCTTAGAATTTTTGATAGCAAAATCAGTTTCCAATAGCCATGCTTCTGCATTGATTAAACTGACATTTGCATCAAATAGGGTTGCCATTGGAAAAGAGTTTCGGGATTCGGAGAGTGAACCTGTCCCCATTTTTCGGGAGGCTCCATATGCAATTACTAATATTTTATTCTCTAATAAATCAATGAAATTTGTCC
>JBGCDY010000230.1:0-4317 GCA_045105835.1 Chitinophagales bacterium | reverse complement strand
CTCCCAATTTTGACAAACCTTCTTGGCTCTACGAAAAAATCGAAGAACTGGAACGAAAAAAGAGACGATAAACGATTAGGGAAATACAAATTCAAAGCGCAAATGCAATCATTAAAATAGAGTTCTTTTGTCTTTTGTCTTACCAAGTTAATAAATCACTTGAATCTTGGTTATTTCATTCCCTTCAATCTCAAACCATTCACTAATGAGTTTCACCTTATTATCAGGATAAGGAACTTTCATCAATACACTCACCCTATTTCCCATCGCCAGCATTTTATGATTCCATGTATGTCTACTAAACTTATCCCAACAAGCCTTCAAAAAGGTATTTCGGCTGTGATAAACTACATCAGGGCTAATGTGTTTCAGGTTTTTTGCTAAAGGCAACAGCATCTTATCTCCCGTTTCCCAAGCCTTGTAATACTGCCTCACCAATTCCAAATTTTTCGCATAATTCCCCACATAGCATACACTCGTTTTCACGCTTTCTCCATCCCAAACTATCTTCCGCCAAGCCGATCGTTCGCTTTTGATTTCAAAACCGACTGCGTCTGGATTCAATTGAAAAAACGCCGAAGAAGGCGTAATAAACACATTTGTATGAAGTTTTGGCAAGACGATGGTTCGCCCACAATGGTAATGTCCACAAAAAATGGCATGAGGTTTTGAAGCACATTCTCCTATTGCAGCCTGCACCTCTCCTATATTTTTCAGTGCATAATTGTTGTCCATGTGTGTAATGTCTGCCAAACTTGGAGGATGATGGACAAATAGTAAATTGGGAATTGCAGGATCTTGACAACTTTCTTTCAAAAAAGTCAATTGTTGGGCAGACACAATACCAGTGGTACTGTCTAAAAACAACAATTTTCCCACTTCTTCAATTTCCCGCTGATAAAACAACTCCTCCTTTTGCAGTAAATGTTCCAAACCAAAAACCAAAGCCAACATCGAAGGATTGTCGTGATTGCCAGGTATCACAAAATAAGGAATACCCACCGCATCCAAAGCCGACTTTACCCACTCATAAATCTCTCGAATGCCTATATCAAAACACAAATCACCAGAAACAACAATGTAATCTACTCCTGCCTGTTCGACTTCTTTCAATACACACAAAAAATTAGCTCGCACATCAATTCCATTCGTATCTTCGCCTTGCATTCCGATATGAATGTCCGTAATTTGAGCAATAGTAACTGTCTTCATAAGGTTATTAGGGTTTGAAAAAAACAAAAGATTAGGGATAATATTTCTTATATTTCTGATTTCATTCACAAGTTCCACACAAAAAATGCCACAAACCGAACTCTTCCAACTCCTCGAATCCAAGGTAAAACTCTACAACAGAGCCGATTTCGTCAAAGACGACCCAATATCTATTCCCCACCAACTCACCAAACTTCAGGACATCGAAATCATGGGTTTTTGGGCTGCAATGCTCGCTTGGGGCTTACGCAAAACCATCATCAACAAATGCCATCAGCTATTGGATTTGATGGATGGCGCACCACACGATTTTATCTGCAATCACGAACTCAAAGACCTCAAACGCTTTGAAGACTTCAAGCATCGAACCTTCAATATGACCGACACCCTCTATTTCATTGAGTTTTTTAAGCATTACTACCAACAAAACAATTCCTTAGAAACTGCCTTTTCACAGTTCATCACTCCCAAAGACGAGCATGTAGGCAATGCACTCAAAGGCTTTCACGAGCTCTTCTTTTCGCTTCCCGATGCTCCACAACGCACCCGCAAACACATCGCAACTCCCGCTCGTAAATCGGCCTGCAAACGGCTCAATATGTTTCTCAGGTGGATGGTTCGCAAGGACAATCAAGGCGTTGACTTAGGTTTGTGGAATCAAATCAAGCCCGCCCAATTATTGTGCCCTTTGGATGTACATGTAGACAGAGTGGGTCGAAAATTGGGTCTGATTCATAGAAAACAAAGAGACTGGAAAACAGTTTTGGAGCTTACCGCTAACTTGAGGCAATTCGACCCAAACGACCCCGTCAAATATGACTTCGCGCTGTTCGGTATAGGGGTATCGGAGAAAAATTCTATTTAGCACATGACTTAACCAAATCATTATCATGAGTAAAAATACAAACTCAAGTTCAAAACTCATTAAAAGAGAATAGTTTAAGATAAATTCAAGCTGTCACTTTAAACGTATTTGTTCGGTAACGGCGGTTTCAACCGCCGAGGGTTAGTGTGAAAAAATGATAAAATCATTCATTTGGAAGGTTCTTCAAATTAAATAAATCTTGCAGAACGTGTCAGCGACTGAAGTCGCCCTTACAAGATTTTACAAAAAAACTAATAAAAGTTCGATACCTCTGTGTTCATTTAAATTTTATTCCTCCTAAGCCCTCCAATTCCAAATCACCAACTCCCACAATTCGCCCGCCGCATCATAGCTCAACAAGGGTTCAAACCCGACCCGTTTGTGCGCACGCATAGACCGAGTATTGCGGTTGGCAATTTCTGTAACCAAATAATCATATTTACTCGACTGCAATTCTTGCATCTTTGCGTACATCTTGTCAAATACGCCCATGCCCCTGCAATCCTTTGACACGCAAACTTGCCCCATCGTCATGTAATTGCAGTCTTTCAATTCACTCCCTTCAAAAGAAAGCAAATCAATCTTTTCAAACATCGGAACCAAAATAGGAACCATTTCCCGAAACGTTTTGGGCATCGAAAGACAGTAGCCCACAACCTTTCCTTTGTATTTGGCAATAATACTGGGTTCTTCCGCATTCATTTTCTGCAACAATTCCATGCTGTGAACAACCGTCACAAATCCTTGTTGTTTGGCTTCGTCTGAAGACACATGTCTTTCCAAATTTTCCCTTTGCAGCGATAGAATCTGCACTAAATCTTCTTCGGTTGAAGCAATCGTCACCACCAATTCAGACAACATAATTTAACGATTTTAAAAATTAACTATCTTCAAAAATAGTGCTTTTTGTGATTACATTTGCACCTAATAAAAATAGAACAATTAAATGGCAATAACAACCGACGATATTTCAAACAAAGACGAAGAAGGACTGCTCTCCAAGAAATACACCGACACTTCAAAACCCTATGCTTTGGTCACTGGTTCGAGCCTTGGTATCGGGCGTTCGATGGTGCATCGACTCGCAAGTTTGGGACACAATATCATTTTGGTGGCACTCCCTGAACAGGGATTGCTGGACTTGGCAAAAGAGCTGGAAGAAACCTATAATATAAACGCCATTCCTTATGGCATCGACCTCACAAGCGAAAGTGCACCTAAAAAAATACTCGATTACTGCATCACTAATAATCTGGGAATCAACATACTCATCAACAATGCAGGATTTGGATTGGGTGGTTTATTCCAGAACATTGACATAGCTCGCTACAATGCGATGATGAACCTCAACAACCGAACCATCGTAGGATTGACCTATCATTTGCTCCCCGAACTCCAGCGACATCCGCAATCTTACATCATGAACACCAGTAGTATGGAAGCGATGTTGCCACTTCCCTACAAGTCCGTTTACACAGCTACCAAAGGTTTTATTTACTCTTTTTCATTGGCACTCAAAGAAGAACTTCGAGATTCTCCTGTTAGTGTGAGTGTCTTGTGTCCAGGGTCGGTATTGACCAATGAGGATGGATTGAAGCGCATCAAGGCGATGGGATGGCGTGCAAAATTGGTGGTCATGATGCCCGATGAAGTCGCACATACGGCTTTGAGTCAAATGTTCCAGAAAAAAAGGGTCATCATCCCAGGAGGTCTCAACAAGACACTCGCCAAAATCGGCAAAATCATGCCTACTGCTATCAAAATGAATATCTTAGAAAAGCTGTTCAGTGCTTATAAAGAACACTAAAATGTAATTGGGAATGGATACTGTATTTTCTGTAACGGTGACTTCAGTCGCTGATACGTTCTACAAGTTTTATCTACTTAAAAATTAATTCAAATATCTTTTCACACTTTATTTGCAGCGGTTAAAACCGCCGTTACCGAAAAATATTTTCATTATCCATTCTCCCCTCCTAACATTCGCCCATAAAACCGCAACAACTTCTCCTCCTCCGCTCCCCAGTTGATTTCCTCACGAGCAGCCAAGCAATTTCCTTGCAGTTTTTGGTACAAATCTTCATTCTGCAAAAGTTGATTTGCTGCTGCTGCAATGGTTTGAGCTTTCAAGTCTTTCAATAAAACACCCACTTCAAAGGCTTCATTAATGCGTCGGTATTCTGGAAAATCAACGCACAATTGCGGGACACCACCATGAAAATAATCGAAAAAACGATTGG
>JBGCDY010000229.1:0-12827 GCA_045105835.1 Chitinophagales bacterium | reverse complement strand
AGCTTGGGTTAAGTTTAGGATATAAGTAGAAAGATAGAAGACGAAAGACTTTTATTTTTGGCATAAAATTCGCAGGATTTGCTCAATAATGGCGGAGTTTCGAACCAGTCATTATTGAGCATTTTTTTTAAAATGAATAAGCTCTTGCGCTCGTTTGTAACGAGTGTTTAATCTTTTCTGTCGTTTTCAACGACAACAAACCACACTTATCCCTCCCCATTCCTCTCATTAACCTCTTGAAACCTGCGAACAATGATTCAAAAGATAAAAACGTTAGCGAAGGAAAACCCTCAATTAAAAGCATTTTTACTCCGATTGCTGATTCCCAAAAACGATTTTCGTCCCCGTTGGTGGGTGCGTGCCTTTTGGAATCCATTGAAGCACAAGCGAGGTAAAAGCGTGATCATTAGAGGCAATGCCCGTTTGGATGTCATGCCCTTCAATCAGTTCACCCTAGGCGACAATTCTTTGATTGAGTCCTTTACAGTCGTCAACAATGGCTTGGGAGATGTCCACATCGGCAAAGATACCCTCATTGGTTTGTCCAATTCTTTGATTGGGCCTCTTAGGGTGGGCAACGATGTGATGTTTGCACAAAATGTGATTCTGTCGGGTTTGAATCATGGTTATGAAGACATTACCACGCCCATCCGACAACAAAAATGTACGACCAGCGAAATTGTCATTGCAGACAATGTGTGGATTGGCGCAAATGCCATCGTCACAGCAGGGGTTCATGTCGGCAAAAATTCCATTGTTGCAGCAGGAAGTGTGGTCACCAAAGACGTTGCCCCCTACACCATTGCAGCGGGAAATCCTGCAAAACCCATCAAGCAGTACAATTTTGAGACAGAATCTTGGGAGCGGGTAGGAAAAATTGCAGCCAAAACAAATAATGGGCAATTGGTGTCTAATACATAGATTATTATTTTGAAACGCTATAAATACAGTGTAACAGAAGTTTCTTAACATCTTTCTATGACTATATTCTTCGATTTTCCTCCCCCTTAATCCCCCTTTGGAGGGGGGCAGGGGGAGGATGCGTTACTTTTGAAGTGGTATTATTAAAAAACTTTCGTTACACTGTAATAAATATTTGAATGATATAAAAAACACATAAAACATTAGCAAAATAAACTTATACAGTATTTGTTATTGGAGTGAGTACTTCTTTTTCTCAAAAAACTCATAACTAATTTCCGTGTGCATTGTTTCGTAAGTTCCAAATTATATAAAACACACATTGATACACATTTAACACACACACACATGGTACTCGAAACAACACATAGAGACAAAGAAGTCCTCTTCACAATTGACATGCACTTAGGTAAGCCCTTTTCTTTGTGGAAACGCCTGCAAATGGGGGGAATTGGCTCAACACGAATGATGGTCAAAGCATACAGCACACATTTTACTGCCCGTCTTTCTGCAAATAGGGATATCACCTATGCCAATATCGAACTTCGACCCAAAGGAATCATTCTGCACTTCAACAAACGATTGTGTCAATATTCGTGGATTATTCCCTACGAAGACTTGAATGTTTCGGAGGCAGAGAACTTTAGTATTTACACTTTGGAGCGATTCATGGAGTTTGAAAAGAATAGCTACTATGCCAAGAACAAGGATTTTATCTCAAAGATGATGGCATTGAAGGAGGATTTTATGAGACTTCAAGCAGGGAATGGAACTTAGGCAAATCCAAATTAAAAACTCAAATGCAAACAATACTTTGTAAGCGAGTAGGTTATATTTCAGAAATACCTAATTTAATATTTTGGTTTGCCTTAGTAGTCTTTCAAGATGATACTGTCAGGTAATCAAGCGTTTTCAAAACGTATTAAGGAACTTAACTATTCTATTCAGAAGTTACCCAGACCTATGTCTATGTGTCATATTGTATTAACTTCTGAATGGATAGGAGGATTTAAGTTAAATATCCATCCGACAAGATGAAGGTGGCAAACTACTTAGGGGGATTTTGCGAAATTATGTTGACACATTTTAAGAAACTACAAGCCTTCGGAAAATTCATTATTTTCCGAAGACTTACTTTTCCACTTGATTGATTTTTTGAGAAATAACCTTTTTCTCATGGTCAGATTTTGCCATCTTCAAAGCAGTTTGTAGGTGATAAACCTGTTTTTGGGCATCCATTCCCTCATACAATTCTGCCAAGAGAGAATGATATAAATGATGGTTCTTCAATTTAATCTTCAAAGCTGCTTCAATCGCTTGCGGTTTTCCATTGGCCTTTGCAAGTGCATAAGTTCTGTTGAGTGCTGCAATAGGAGAGTATTCCAACTGCAATAAATAATTGTAGAGCTGCAAAATGTTTTCCCATTTTTCATCCTCTTCCTCTTGCGTATGCCAAAAGGCAATAGCTGCTTCCAAGTGGTATTTACTTAGGTGACTGCCCTTTGAAGAAAGATTCAAATAATGCTCCCCCTTTTCAACCAAACCCTTGTTCCACAGATTTTTATCCTGTTCGTGGTACAAAACAAACTCACTATTTTCATCCAATCGAGCTTCAAATCTGGAAGCGTGAAAACACATCAGCGAAAGCAAAGCATTCACTTTGGGTTGGTTGGTCGTAGCATATTGGGTGAGTAATAGGGTAAGCCGCATGGCTTCCAAACAGAAATCCTTCCGTAAAATTTTGGAGGCATTGGAGGAATAGTATCCTTCATTGAAGAGTAAATACAAAGTCGTCAGCACTGCTTCCAATCGGACTTCCACTTCCTTATCATTAGGAAATTCAAGTGCTATTTCATTTTCCCGCAAGCTGTTTTTGGCTCTATAAAGCCTCTTATTGGTAGTTGATTTGTTGGTCAATAAAGCACTCGCAATTTCATCAATCGAAAACCCACACAAGATTCTCAAAGCCAAAGCAATCTGTGATTCAAGTGTCAAACTGGGATGACAAATAGCAAACATCATTTGCAGTTGACTGTCCTGAATGTTTTCTTGCGAAAGGTCGACTTCTAATTCGTAAGCCATATTTTGCTGGTTTTTGAGTTCAGGTTCTATTTTTTGGAGGCGAATTTTTTCTCGCTTCAAATAGTCCCTTGTTCGATTCTTAGCAACGGTATAAAGCCAAGCAACCTGATTGTCGGGAACCCCTTTTTTACCCCAAGTTTCGGCTGCCAAAAGAAAGGTGTCACTCACGATGTCTTCTGCAATCTGAATATTAGACAGCCCAAAAACCTTACAGAGTACAGCGACCAATTTGCGGTACTCTGTTCGGAATAGGTTGGGAATCAAGCTCGAAATACGGTTCATATTTTTATACGCCAAATTGTTGGAGGTGATGGTCAATGTGTTTGTACGCAAAACGACTGACTTGTTTGCTGTCCATTTTTCCGAAAAATGGGTGCACAAAATCTTTGTAGTCACTCGATGCTTTTTTAGGATATTGCTCCAATAAACTCATCCAAATCTTTTTTTGTCGTTCCACATCACCATTTTCTTTGATAACCAAATCAGGGTGCGTTGGACTGTTTTTTGACAAAGGAGCATTGTCCTTAATATTCGACTTTAATGCCATTTTTCCAAACAATCTGCCAATAAACAATCGTTTGAATTGTTTATTTCTCAACAACATTTGCTCATTTCCCGTCGAATGTTTGACCATCTGATACACATTCATTTTGCCCCATTGGGCTTGAGAACCAGCGTTTAATTTTTGGATTCTTACTTTGAACTCTTCGATGGTTTGAGGATTGAATATATCTTTCATTTTGTATGATTTTTTTAATTTTTTGAAAATTTGGTAATAGAGGCTTTTGAAGCTTGAGTCTAAGCCAAAACTTCAAAAGCCTTTTTCAGAGCAAAAACGAACGACTCGCTTACAACTCAAGCTCCATAAACTGACGAACTTCTACATGTCCACCAACATCCAACATAGGACAGCCTTTGGCAAACTCAACCGCTTCGTCAAAACTTTCTGCTTTCACAATAATATAGCCGCCAATGATTTCTTTGACTTCTGCATAAGGACCATCGGTAATCACATTGCCAGGTTTGACGACCTTACCTTCATAGCCCAATTGGTTGGTACTACTGAATTTTCCTTGTGCTGCAATACCACCAATCCAATCTTGCCATTTTTTGATTTCGGCTTGAATGTCTTCCTGAGAAGGTTGGTAACTTGGATTTGGAACGTGTCTGAAAAGCATCATGAATTCTTTCATTTTCTGAAAATTTTAAGGTGATAAATGTTTTTTCAATTCAAATACACCTCTATGACGATTGACTTTTTAGGAATAGGACAGGAGGGGAGACTTTTTTCTTAAAAAAAATGAAAAAAGAATGTCCTACTTTCAGAAAATGAGATTGGAAGGGGTTTATATAGTTGAAAAAGAAGTGATTAGGGTATTTTGAAAAAAAAGAAAAATAAAAGCCCAATAGCGAAATACTTCAATTGGTTTCGATAACCAGAAAGTTTTCCGCTATTGGGCAAAAAATAATTTGGTAACGGCGACTTCAGTCGCTGATACATTTTATAAGATTTAATTTTCTTTGAGAACAGTATTGAAGCTAAGGAATGCGGAAGAAATAAATTTACACTCTTAATTCCCCTTTGAAGGGGGTTGGGGGATGTTCAGTCCAAAAAATGTAAATTTATTTTTGTAGCATTCCTAAACCGCTTCCTTCAAAAGCTCTTCTACAAAACTCTTAAACTCCTTCACAAAGTTCTCATACTCAATCGTTGCAGGACCAGAAAATCCTGTATGAATACGTCGAACCTGTCCATTGCGGTCAATGAAAACGGTAGTCGGAAAAGACTTCACCTCATCCAACATCGGCAAACTTTCCGAAGCCGCAGCCTTTGTCGCCTTACCTGCATAGAGCATATCATACTGAACATCAAAACGTTTTTTGTAGCGCTCCAATTGAGGCTTGGCATCCTTCAGTTTGTCTGCTTTTTCGTATGCCAGTGCTACGACTTCAAGACCTTGGTCTTTGTAGGTTTTGTAGATGTCGCTGTAAAAAACAGTTTCGTCCATGCAGTTGGGACACCAAGTACCCATGATTTGTAAGATGGTTACTTTGCCCTTGAATTTTTCTTCTTCTAGGGTCACTTGTTTGCCGTCCAAATTTGTAAAACTAGAGGCAAATTTGTCGTATCCAGCTTTGAGTTTGGTCATTTTGTTGGGGTCAATCAAAGTCGCCGTATCACCTCTCGAAAAGTGCATATCCGCCACATAGTGATTGCCCGACCAAAAAGTACCCACCAAATCACCATCTTCTCTGAGGTCTGCCTTGAACAAAAAAGCATGTGCGCCATCAAAAACAGACAAGTTCATTTCGTTTCCAATCACCAAACCTTCGAGGTAGCGATAATCACCCGTTGGGGTCATAAAAGTACCGCCAATCCATTCGCCATCTTGTTTGAATTCACCAATCGCATCATCTTTTCCCGAACGGTCTTTGGCAATAAACATTCCTTCCCAACGCCCGTCTAAGTCAGCAGTAGGGTCGTTCACCGTCCGCATATCAAAACGGGTGCTATCGTTGTGACGGGCATAAAAAGACAGTTTGTAATCATCTCCTTTGGCATAATTGTGCCACTCTCCAATGATTCGCATGGGATGCCATTTGCCCTTGAATTCGGAGTCAAAAACAGGCAATTTGATATAAACCGAGTCGTCCGTAAAGGTGATGTCTTCTACTTCAATCCTTTCTTGGGCATTGATGATGGTCATTTTCAGTTTGCCATCGTCTTTTTCGGTGATGTCAAAATTGAAAGGCAGGTCTTCCGAACCCAAACCTATCGTTCCCCTCCAACGCCCTTCCAATAAATTGGTAGGAGCATTGTCTTTTGTAATAATTTGGTCTTCTGAACTGTTATTATTGCAGGAGGTAAGAAAGAAGAACAATAAAAACAATGCCATTGCCAAGGAAGAACAATGGATAAAAAACGAAGAATGATTGGTGTTCACTTGTTTGTTTTTTGGATTTGATACTTGAATCTGACTGAGGTGTTGTTGCATCTTGGGCAATGTTTTGAACTAAATAAAAAGAAAACGATGTTTCAAAAAATAAATCCTGATTTAGACTTTTGAAGTTTGAGTCATAAAGTTCATCATCATAAGGAAAATCAATATCATGGAACGAAAGTTTTTAAAGACAGTGAGGTGTAATCTTCGGAGGAACGGAGAAGGTGACATCTCATTGTCGGTTTTGAGATTACACCTTTTCGTTTCACTGCAAGATGTCACCTCAAAACCTTAAATTATTTCTGTTACACGATAGTCAATATCCTTCAAAAATCTTTAATTCAAAAGTGGAACTTATTTTTTCACGATTACTAAATAAAAAGAAAACGATGTTTCAAAAAATATTATTGTTGGTCACTATTTGCTTCTTGGGCTGCCAAAATAGCCAAAATCAAACACTTTCTCCAAGTATTCCTTCTGCAAAATCAAGCACAGAAGCCAAAGAAGAAAGGAAGCCTGCAATGGAGGAGAAAAAAACTTTGGCAGAAAACCCTACAAAACCTACGGCTTCAATCTCCAAAAAATACCGTTTCCCGTGGCTGCAAAACTACAGTGAAATAAATACCTTGGTGAATCGAATTGCGCCACCAGAAGGATATGAACGCCTTTCTACTGCTGAAAATTCTTTTTCTGATTGGTTGAGGCATTTGCCATTGAAGGAAGGAAACCCACCTGTTCACCTCTTCAATGGGGCAAAAAAAGGAAATCAAAATGCACAGTTTGCAGTCATCAATATGGATGTCGGCAAACAGGATTTGCAGCAATGTGCAGATGCGGTGATGCGCTTGCGGGCGGAGTATCTATTGGCTACAAAACAGTTGGAAAAGATTCACTTTAATTTTACGAATGGCGACAAATGCGATTACCAAGAGTGGGCAAGTGGCGTTCGTCCTTTTATCAATGGAAACAAAGTCAGTTGGCTGAAACGTGCCAAAGCGGACGATTCTTACCCCAACTTCAAAAAGTACATGACCAAGGTTTTTCAGTTTGCAGGAACGCATTCTTTGGAGAAGGAATTGAAGCCTGTTTCGGGTTTGAAGGATATGGAAGCGGGTGATGTGTTTATTTATGGTGGATTTCCTGGTCATGCAGTGATGGTGATGGATGTGGCTGTAAATTCTCAAACGGGAAAAAAAGTGTTCCTATTGGCACAAAGTTATATGCCTGCACAGGAAATGCACATTTTGAAGAACCCCAATGTACGGGAAAATACTCCCTGGTATACGGCTGATTTTGAAGGACAATTGTTGACTCCTGAATGGACTTTTGAGCAGTCGCAATTGAAGCGATTTTGATAAAATGCAAAGGAACTAATCAAAGAGGCATTTTGTAGGTAGGAAGATGATAATACATACTTTCTCCCAAATGGGAACTTTTCACCTCAATCAAAATGAAGACTATTTGACTGTAAACGAAATTGGAAATAAAAGATTTTTGATGGCAGTGATGGATGGCTGTACGATGGGAATCGACAGCCATTTTGCTTCTACATTGATTGGCAAACTATTGAAGAAAATTGCCAAAGAAATGGATTACAAAGCTTTTGTAGAAAAAAAGGAAGATGAGTTGGAAATCTTGTTGAAGAAAGTAATGCAAGTTCTGTTTGATGCCCTTCAAAAGCTGCAATACCAATTGGATTTGAAACGAGAAGAATTGTTGAGTACCCTGATTTTGGGAGTTGTGGACTTGGAGGCAAGGAATGCCGAAATACTGACGATTGGTGATGGGCTTGTTTGCTGCAATCACCAAGAGTTTGAATATGAACAAGACAATCATCCCGATTATTTGGGTTATCATCTTGGAGTTGATTTTGAAGTGTGGTATGGTTCTCAAAAACAAAGGCTGAGTTTAGAATCCATTGAAGATTTGAGTATCGTGACAGATGGTATTTTTACCTTCAAACGATTTGACGAAGGGGAATATGAGGAGCTTGAAGCTGCTTCTGTGATGGATTTTTTATTGAAGGACAAGACTTGGAGCGATTCCCAAAGTATGCTACAAAAAAAGATGCGCTTTATGGAAAAGAACTATGGATTGAAGCCTACGGATGATTTAGCGATTGTGCGTTTGGTGTTGGGTAAATAGGTGAGCTAAAACCTTAGTAAAGGGTCCATTGAACAGGTGAAAACGGCTATTAAGGACTCGATTAGGAGTCGAATATTTGTAGTAAATCAAAACGGAAGTAAACACAGCTCCATTTGGGTTGAACTCCGATGGAGTTCTGTAATTACTTTGTCTCATTTTTCTACAAATATTCAAGTCTTAATGGACTTGGCAAAACTGCCATTCAGGATTGGTTTTTTTGAAAAAAACATACAAGAACGCTGCTGAGCGCATGAAAAACGCCAAAAAGAACTATTTTTGTTCTATCTTTTATCCTTAATCTATCAATATGAAAATCAAAGACATTACTCAATACCTCGAAACCATTGCTCCTTTGGCTTACCAAGAGAGTTATGACAACGCAGGTTTGATAGTGGGGAATCCAGAAGCGGAATGCGAAAAAGCTCTTTTGTGTTTGGATTCCATCGAATCCGTTGTAGATGAAGCCATTGAATTGGGCTGCAATCTCATCATTGCCCATCACCCCATCGTATTTGGAGGCTTGAAAAAACTGACGGGCAAAAACTACATCGAACGAACGGTCATCAAAGCCATCAAAAACGACATTGCCATTTATGCTTCACACACCAATTTGGACAATGTGCGGAATGGCGTAAACGGGAAAATTGCCGAGAAACTGGGTTTGGTCAATTGCGAAATCCTTGCGCCTAAAAAGAATTTGTTGAAGCAAATCAGTGTCTTGTGTCCTTTGGCACAGGCGGATGGATTGCGTCAAGCCTTGTTCAATGTGGGCGTGGGTTATGTGGGGGATTATGAGAGTACCAGTTTCAATGTTTTGGGAGTGAGTACTTTTGAAAACCCCGAAATGGCGCAGCAGGCACAACAGGGGGAAATCAAAATTGAAGCGGTTTATGCAGCTCCGATTGAAGGGAAGGTTTTGAGGGCGATTCACAAAGCGCATCCACATGCCAAACCAAGTTATACGATTACTGCATTGGAGAATCGTTATCAACAAGTTGGGTCGGGAATGATAGGATATTTAGAAGAGCCAATCAATGAGCGAGAATTTTTGAAGTTGCTCAAAAACAATATGCAAACACCTTGTGTTAGACATACCCCTTTGCGCCGAAAAAAGGTGAAAAAAGTGGCTGTTTGTGGAGGTGCAGGAAGCTTCTTATTGAAGACTGCAATGGCGAGAGGAGCAGACGTTTTTGTAACGGGGGATTATAAGTACCACCAGTTTTTTGATGCAGAAGGAAAGATAGTCATAGCTGACATTGGGCATTATGAAAGCGAACAGTTTACAATGGAGCTGTTTCAAGAGCTTTTGCAGAAAAAATTTAGTAACTTTGCGGCTGTTTTATCGAACATCAACACCAATCCTGTCAAATATTTTATCTAAAAATACAAATATGTCAAAAGTTATTGTCGAAGCGAATCCTATAAAAGATAAGTTAACGGATCTTTACACCCTTCAATTGGTTGATTCTAAAATAGATGAAATCAGGATTTTGAGAGGGGAATTGCCGATTGAGGTAGAAGACTTGGAAGACGAAATTGCTGGTTTGGAAAAGCGAGTTGCTAAAATCAATAAAGAGATTGCTGATGTCAATAGCTTTATTAGCCAGAATCAGTCTCAAGTGAAAGAAAGTGAGGCATTGATAGCAAAATATGATAAGCAGCTTTTGAGTGTGAAAAACAATCGAGAGTACGATGCTTTGAACAAAGAGCTGGAAATGCAACGCCTTTCTATTCAGTTGGCAAACAAAAAAATGCGTGATGCTCAAAGACAAGTCGAAAGTCATGAGACATATCTGCATGAGTCTGAGGATAGAAGAGATATCAAGGTGAAAGACTTGGAAATCAAGAAGAAAGAGTTGGAGGTGATTATCACCGAAACAGAGAGAGAGGAACAGGCTCTTATCAAAAAATCGGGAATTGCCGAGAAAATTGTGGACGAGCGTTTGCTCAAAGCTTACAAACGTACTCGTGGTGCCTACAGAAATGGCTTGGGAGTTGTGTTGGTAGAGCGTGATGCTTGTGGAGGTTGTTTTGGTAAGATTCCACCTCAGCGCCAATTGGAAGTACAACACCACAAAAAAATCATTCTTTGTGAGCATTGTAGCCGCATCTTGGTAGATGTAGAAATTCAGATGGAAGTGGAGGAGATTGTAGCCAAAATGTTGAAGTAAGTAAGAAGGAAAAATAATTTACTGCTTCAATAGCGTAAATTCAAAAAAGGCGTAAAGCCGTATATGAGGACTTTTGAGGTTTGTTTGGATGGAGTAATGGATTGACTTAGGTTGAATCAGTGCTTCAAAAGAAAAACTTCAAAAGTCTTTTTTATTGAAGGAAAACTGTCCACAAACGACAAATACCATTGATTTGTTGGCTGAAAAGAGTAGAATGGAGTCTGGGATATTTTACTTCAAAATAGCAAACCAAATTTTCACGTTGACAAGGAATAGATTTGAAGTGTTTTTTTAATTTTTATTCTTCCCGAGTTCTCGGGACAAGTCATTTTAATTTTTATTCGTTCCTTATGCGAAAGTTAGGTTGTATAATAGTATTGTTCATTCTGCCTTCACTGCAAGGTATAGCCCAAACTTTTGACTTCAATTTACGCTGCCAAGATGCTTATGAAAGCATCTTTAGCCTTCGGTTGGAGGAAGGACAAAACTTATTGACGCAAGAAAAGCAATCCAATCCCGACAACCTCATCCCATTACTCCTCGAAAACTACATTGATTTTTTCACGGTTTTTATCACTGAAGAAGAAGCCGAAATGGATGCTCGAAGTGCCAACAAAGACAAACGCTTGGATTTACTCGAAAAAGGAGATGTCAATTCTCCCTATTACCTGTTCAGTCAAGCAGAAGTTAATCTTCAATGGGCATTCGCCCGCATCAAATTTGCCCAATACTTCAAGGCTGTTTGGGAGATTCGAAAAGCCTACAAACTACTGGAAGCCAACCAAAAAAAGTTTCCCGATTTTGCTCCCAACAAAAAATCTTTGGGAATTCTACACGCAATGGTAGGCACCGTTCCTGACAACTACCAATGGGGCATGAAAATCTTGGGAATGCAAGGAACAATTGCTCAAGGCATGGGCGAAATAAAATCCTACCTTCAATATTCAGAAAACAACAACCGCCTACTCTATGATGAAACCAAAATCCTGCATTCATTTTTCCTCATCTACATAGATACCAAAACCGAACAGGCTTGGCAAATCGCTCAACAATTGCCGACCCAAACCCACTTGATGAATACTCTGATTGCTGCTCAGTTGGCTTTTCGCACTGGACACAATGACTATGCCATCCAACTGCTGTTGAACCGCCCGAAAGGGAGTGAATATTTGGATTATTACCTACTCGATTTTTTGTTGGGTTCGATGAAAGTCAATCGTTTGGATGAAGATGCGGATGTGTATTTGAAGCGATTTGTGAACAACTTCAAGGGCAAGCATTTTATCAAGGAAGCTTATCAAAAACTGGCTTGGCATGCCTTAGTGATTCACAAAGATGAAGCTGCTTACCGCAAATATATGGTGCTTTGTAAATCAAAAGGAAGCAAGTGGGCTGACCCTGACAAACAAGCCTACAAGGAAGCCAAAGAAGGAACAATGCCCAATCAAACACTCCTCAAAGGTCGCTTGCTCTTTGACGGAGGATATTTTGAGAAAGCCTTGGGAGTTTTGAATGCTGCAAGTATTCAGGTCTATAAAACGCCTGTCGAACACTTAGAATGTCATTACCGTTTTGGTCGAATTTATGAGGGACTTGGAGACAATGAACAAGCTGTTGCCTATTACAAACGAACCATTAATGAGAATGATGATGTGGCAGGAAATCACTTTTTTGCTCCAAAAGCTGCACTTCAATTGGGGAAACTATATGAGCGACAAAACAATGAAGAAATGGCATTGATTTACTTCAAAAAATGCTTGCGCTTCAAAAACCACGAATACAAAGACAGCATAGACCAACAGGCGAAAGCGGGTATGAATCGCTTGAAAGGATAGTGTGAATTCAAATGATTACCACCGTCTTGTCGAAGTACCCTTTTTTATCTCCCCTCCAATTTTTAGTTTTATTTACTTAGAAGTCAGAGTTCTGCAATACTTGTCAGCATACTTGCTAAGGTTTTAAATAATTGAACAAAAGTACCGTATTTGACTTTCTAAATGAATAGTTTCGTTCTGTCGGTATTTTGACAATCCAAATAATCCATGAGTATCTAAAAAACTTTGGATGCTTCTATCATGGATTTTGCCAAAGAATCGTACTGATTTAAGGAAACACCATCTTAATAACCCACACCTTATGGCAGACAAACAAAGATACGACCTCATAGCCATTGGTGCAGGTTCGGCAGGAATTGGTGCAGCGGGAATTGCGAATCATTTTGGGCTAAAAACCTTAATGATAGAAAAAAAAGACCGCAATATTGGGGGAGATTGTTTGAATTTTGGCTGTGTACCAAGCAAAGCATTGATTCATGTTGCACGTCAATTTCACGCTGCAAAAGAAGCCCAGAAATTTGGTTTGGAGTCGAGTGGTAAGGCTGATTTTCAGAAGGTCATGGATTATGTGCATCAAGGACAGGAAGTGATTCGAGAACATGAGGATGCGGCATTTTTTCGTGGATTGGGAATGGATGTAGAATTGGGAACGGCTTCTTTTGTGGACGAAAAAACCATTGAAGTAAATGGAAAACTGTTCACTGCCCCCAAAATTATTCTGGCAACAGGTT
>JBGCDY010000228.1:0-4309 GCA_045105835.1 Chitinophagales bacterium | reverse complement strand
TCCTGACGATTGAAGTTGAAGCCTAAATAGTGGAGAGGCTCGTTTTCATTCATATAGAGTTGGTAACTACCTGCATTTTTCAAGGCATTGTTGAGGGTCAGTAAAAGATTGGAACCGACGACCCTTTGACCAGGAATGAATTCTTCGGACGTACCCTTCAATTTGAAAGGTGTTTCTCCAATAGAAACTTTGCTGGCTACTTCAATGACTTCATCTTTACCAATCGTATAAGCCAATTGTCCAGATTTGCTGCCCAATAAGGCGATTTTGTAGAGCATTGGGACAAAGATGGCGTGTGAAGCAAGGTTGTTTTGTTTGATATTCAAAGAGGCAGCAGCGACATAAACTTTGCCACTTGCTACATTGTATTTACTCAAAAAACTGCGCCCACCCTTGAACTTCAATACCACTTCTTCATCGGTATTCGAAAAGCTGGTCATGTCATAGCTCACACGGGCATAAGGCAAGTCAATATTTCGAGGGATTTTTTCAAAGACATCGTTGAATATTTCTTGTTGGGTGTTGATGAAGTCAATTTGTCTTTGCTCACGATTGATGGTCGTAAAGGTATTGGCTCCGACTGCTTTCAAAAGATTGTTGTAAGAAGTTAAATCCGCATTGTCAGACGGAAAGACCAACAAACTACCGCCTTCTTGCACGTATTCTTGCAGTTTTGAAATCAAACCAGAAGAAACGTTTTTCAGTTGGTTGAGGATAATTAGTTGATTTTGTGCCAACTTATCGTAGTTCAATTTACTGTACGTTTGGTTTTGAAAATCAAACTCATTCCCGCCCTTGAACAAAGCATTCAGGTATGGATTGGCTCCCGCTTGATTGATGGAGAGTACTTGGATGTTTTCTGCAACGTCAAAATTGAAGTAATAGGTGTCGTCAAAATTAATCGGATAATCGGAGATACTCAATTCCGAATTGTGCCAACCTGTTTGAGTAATCGTAAAACTGACGGTATCCACCAACTGCGATTTTGCACCAATGGTAAAATTGTTCAATGCCTTGATTTGACCATTGATTTTCAGTGTCAATTGAGAGTTTTCCACCTCTGCTTCGCCTGTATTGTTGAGGCGTACCAATAGTTTATTGACAGTATTCAACATGCGAATGGGAGAATCAAACCAAATCGAATCGACATATACATTGCGTTGTTCTGCGGATTGAAGTGGAATCAGATAGGTATTAATCGTAGAATCATTGTCTTCTATATCGACAATGTTCTTTTGGAAATCAGACACCAAGAAAATATTGTTTTGAGCTGCATTTTCCAATGCCATGGCTTGTTTTTGGCGACTGATGACCTCCGAAAGGTTCTGGACATTGGGCGAAACTTCAATTTCTTCCAAATAACCCAAAAACTCATCCTTGTTCAACATCCGTTGGTGTTTGCCTTCAAAATCGTTGGTAATGAGCTGGAACCTATCTTCTACATTGTAGGATTCCACGATTTCTCTAGCCTTCAATTTGGCTTTTTCAAACAAAGACACATCGCTGCTTTGCGCCTCCATGCTGTAAGAATTGTCGACAAAGACACTTACAGCCTTCATTCCCTGCACAAATTCTGAATTGGCATTGGGCATAAAAGGTTGGGCAAAAGCGAATACAAGAAAGGCCAAGGCGAGTAAACGACTTAGCAAGACCAATAAGTGCTTCAGTTTGTTGCGGGAAGCCGTTTCTTCTTTGACCTCCTTCAAAAACCGCACATTGGTAAAATACACCTTCTTGAATCTGCGAAAATTAAAAAGGTGAATGATGATGGGGATTGCCAAAGCGGCAAGCGCATACAAAAAAGTGGGATATACAAATTCCATATGGGTGCAAAAGTAGTAAAATTTTAGAACGGAAGTGTTTAAAATTGTATTTAGGAGAACGGAAATGTAGTGGTTTAATGTATCTTAACACAAGTTTTTAGTCCAACAAAAATAATCAATTCTTTTCTTCCTCAAAATAGCAGTGAAATAAAAAGACTTAGCTGTTGTTTTAATTGAATGAAAAATGGTTATTTTTGATTCTGAATTTAAAACCAAAACCTTTTAGCCCTAATATTTAACCTAATTGCCCATGCATCCCTCTATAGAAAACCTATTGAAGTTGTTGAGAGATGTTCCATTAGAGGAACCTGATAGACAACAATTAACAAAAGCTACCCAAGAAGTTGAGAAAGTGGTTTCTGATGCAGCGTATCGCCTCGAAATAACACTAAAGGACAAAACGATCGCTATTCAAATACTTAACAAGACAATTGAAGAACTCAAGGAACAACACGAGTATATTCAAAGAGGAAACGAAGATCTCAGAGAGCAAGAAAAAAAGTTGGCAGCTAAGAACCAAGCATTGGAAGCTCAAAAAGAAAAACTTGAGCAAACCCTTCACCAACTTCAAACCACACAAGCACAACTCATCAACTCCGAAAAAATGGCTTCACTTGGTCAGTTGAGTGCAGGTATTGCCCATGAAATCAACAATCCAATTACCTTCATATCGTCTGGCGTTGAAGCATTGAATCAAAACATTGCAGATATTCTAACAGTCATTAACAAATATGACGAAATGAATATGACCAATCTTAAAGAGAAGACTGAGGAGATTAAGGTATTGAAAGAAGAAGTGTTTTATGATGAGCTAATTGGAGAGACTACTGAGCTTTTGAGGGCAGTAGAGAGTGGTGCGAAGCGCACGGCTGAGATTGTCAAAGGACTGCGGATTTTCTCACGTTTGGACAAGGATGTGTTACATACTGCGGATGTTCACGAATTGATTGAAGCCACGCTGATCATCCTTAAAGATCAATACAAATACCGCATTGAAGTAAAGAAAGACTATCAGGCAATTCGACAAATCGAATGCTATCCTGGTAAGCTGAATCAATTGTTTATGAATATTCTATCAAATGCTGTTCATGCGATTGAAGATAAGGGCTATATTTATATAAGCACCAGTACAAAATTGTCGGAAGGAGATGACCACATGATAGCCATCAGTATAAGAGACACAGGACGAGGCATGAGTAAGCAAACTCAAGAACAGATTTTCGAACCCTTCTATACGACCAAGGATGTAGGTAAAGGAACGGGCTTGGGATTGTCTATTTCGAAAGATATTATTGAAAAGCACCACGGAACTATTGAAGTGGAAAGTACGCTTGGAAAGGGTACTAGTTTTTTGATTACAGTGCCTATAAAACAATCGAAAAATAGTAATACACAAAAGTAGTTTATGTGAATGCTATGTTACTGATATTCTAAAACCTATGAATCTACTACATATCTAGGTTTGTTAAGAAAACTGGCATTATATATGCTAGCTTGATCAGTAGAAAAGTGTTTGAACATGACATTAATCCAAGCCCACATTTACAATCAACTGTTGTATAAAGGAAAGAACTCAAATATTTACCTTTATCCAAGCGACGAATATCCTACACCGACAATCCTCAAGATTCTTACGGAAGAGTATCCTAATGGGGACAAAATTGATCAATTTAGGAATGAATACAATTTTCTGAAAAGCCTCAATATACAAGGTGTTCGGAGAGCTTATGCTGCTGTTAAGACTTCTGATAACAAAGAAGGGATAGTCTTAGAGTATGTAAAAGGAGCCACTCTTCAAGAAGCTTTTGCGGATAAACTTCCCGATATTAAGAGTTTTTTAGAAATTTCCATTCAGATAGCTACCATAATTGGAGAACTCCACAAAAAAGGAATCATCCATAAGGACTTGAATAGCAATAACCTTCTGATTGATGAAGCCCTCCAAAAAATAACCATCATTGACTTTGGGATTTCTACTAAGGTAAAGCTAAAAACACAACATCTGGGAAATCCAGAAAGGTTAGAAGGAACTCTTGCTTACATTTCGCCTGAACAAACAGGACGAATGAACCGCATAGTGGACTATCGCACCGATATGTATTCTTTAGGTGTTACCCTTTATTGCTTGATTACAGGAGTGCTTCCTTTTGATAATCAGGAGCCCATACAGTTGATTCATGCACACATCTCCAAAGCTCCCAATCCCCCTCATTTGGTTCGCTTCGAAGTACCCGAAACGATTTCCAACATCATCTTCAAATTATTGGCTAAAAACGCAGCTGATCGTTATCAATCAGCCTATGGTTTGGAGCAGGATTTGACTCGGTGTCTGAAAGAATATGAATCAAATCAAAGCATTGAAGTATTTCCATTGGGTCAAAATGACTATTCTGATCATTTTCAAATACCCGAAAAATTATATGGTAGAGAGAAGGAAAAGAAAATACTTTTCGATGCTTTTGATGCGGCATGCGCTGGGAAAAAAG
>JBGCDY010000227.1:0-4450 GCA_045105835.1 Chitinophagales bacterium | reverse complement strand
TTTCAATTGACGGGCATTCAAAAAGAACCTTTGTCCATGCAATTGAGAAATTTCAGAGATGTCATTGCAGAATACAGCAATAGTCATTTGCCCATTGAACAACCCAAGGATTGGTTGGCTGCTTTTCAAGTATTGAAAGCCTATCTCAAACCCCTCTTAGGAGTGGAAAAGAAGGTATTGTTTTTTGATGAATTGCCATGGATTGCTACTCATAAATCGGGCTTCCTATCCGCCTTTGGCTACTTTTGGAACAGTTGGGCAAAGCGGCAAAATTTGATTATTGTGATATGTGGTTCGGCAGCTTCTTGGATGATTCAAAAGGTAGTGAATGATACAGGAGGATTACACAACCGAATCACCAAACGCTTACATTTGCAAGCTTTTACATTGGAGGAGACTAAAAGGTATTTGGAAAGCCGAAACATCTTTTTTGACCATTATCAACTCCTCCAAATCTACATGGCAACGGGGGGGATTCCTCACTACTTGAAAGCCATTCGGAAAGCCAAAAGTGCTGCTCAAATCATTGATAAAATGTGCTTTTCGAGTACAGGATTATTGCGAACAGAGTTTCCCAATTTGTATGCTTCGTTGTTTAAAAACCACGAAAGACACATTGCCGTTATCCGTGCACTTGCTAGCAAGAAGCAAGGAATGACGAGAAAAGAAATTCTTGAAAAAACGAAAACAGTGAGCGGTGGTGGAGTGTCTAAAGTTCTCACTGAATTGTCACATTCAGGTTTCATTACCGATTACTTCCCTTTTGGTAAAAAACACAATCCAAAAGTGTATCGGCTGACGGATGAATATTCCTTGTTTTACCTCCAATTTTTAGAGAACAAAAAACATGCGGGAGAAGGTACTTGGCAAACCCTCAGTCAAACCCAAGCCTACAAATCGTGGAGTGGCTACGCTTTTGAAAACATCTGTTTGAAACACATTCCCCAAATTAAAAAAGCATTGGGTATTTCAAGGGTTTATACCTTGGCTTCTACTTTTTCCCAAGCAGGCAAAAAAGGACAAAAGGGAGCGCAGATTGATTTGGTTTTGGATAGAAACGACCATGTTATCAACTTGTTTGAAATCAAGTTTTACAGCGACCAATTCACGCTTACGAAAGCCTATGCAGATGCGATTCGTCAAAAACAAACTGTTTTTAAAAATAGCTCCAAAACCCGAAAACAGATTTTTTGGGTGCTGCTCACCACTTTTGGCTTGCAAAGCAATCAACATAGTGTGGGGCTGATAGGAGATGTTTTGGGGATGGAGGTTTTGTTTGAGGTTGTGTAGAGTATTTGAATTTTCGTTGGTGATTTATACAATCTATTTGCCTGAATGTTTGAGGAAAAAACCTATTGTCACATTTACTTGTTGTAAATCAAAAAGCAAAACAATGAAAGCAACAACTTTAAAAAATGCGGTTCACAATCTACCCCAAATCATTGCTTCTACTATTCAAACAGAGGAGGAAACGGTGATTGTTACGGATGAGGGTTCGGTCGTGTTGGTAGAAGAAGAGAATTGGAACAATATGGTCGAAACCCTACGACTACTGCAAGACAAACGCTCCTTGACTTCTCTCCTTCAATCTATTGAAGCACGTAAAAAAGGCAATCGTCCCACAGGGAAAACCATTGACCAAATTTTTACCGATGTATAAAATCCTCATTACGGAAAAAGCAGAAGCCGATTTGGTTTTGTGAGTGAGGTACTTCAAAATCCTAAACAATAACCGTATTCAACAATGTATTAAAGGGGAGCCTCAATGATTTTTTAGAAATTATTGAGGCTTTATTCTTTTTGAGTTTTGGCAAAATTCATGCAATTATTTGTTCATTGAGTACCTCTAATTAGTTATTAAGCAATATCTATTAGGATGCGCTGCATTAGGCTTAGCTTTCCAACGTACTCTGATATGTACTTTTTTATCATATTTTTTTGCTAATGCCATTATAGCTTTTACTGCTTTATCTCCACCAACATTTTGTAATGAATAGTTAATTTGAGGAATAAAATGGAATCCTTTAATTGTTTGTTTTCCTTGGAGAATATTTAGTTTGCTAATATTAATAATCTCGTACATGGGGGTATTATCTCTAATGAGTTTTATCATCATTGAACGTAATATATCACTCCACTTAGTTCCAAACTCTCCATCTATTTCCGCAAATTCTATTTCAGTATGTGTCATATTTTGCGGATTATTAACATTATATATTATGTCTGTTATCGAATTATTTTTACTGGAAATCATACCCTTATCATCGTTGGTATCATAATGTTTCTTATATTTATTTTGCTTTTCAAGTTATAGGAATTCTATTGCTTCTTCGGTTGAAATATTTATACCTTTCTCTTTTACAATTTGCTTTAAAGCATCAATAGGTGTAAGTAGGTAGTTGCTCTCCAATAACCTTTTAGCTGGAGAAATAGATTCTTCTATTATTCGCTGCTTTCGACTCAACTGTAAGTATTCATAAGCTTCTTTTTTAGCACTATCATTTAAGATGTTTTCTTTAGATAAGAAGGATAAAAATGTCAGCAATTCTCAAAGTTCTATTAATGAATGCATTAGACTTTCATGTTCCTCAAAAACGTATTAATTTATAGTATTTAATATCTGTAATTAAATATGTATATTAAGCGCTATTTTATGAATTGATTTTGAGCAACAATGATATTATACGATTATCTCAACTTTTAACTTAATTTCTTTGCCGATAATCTTGTAAATGGTTTCCATGTCTCTAACCGACACAATATCAAAGTATTGACGTACCTTTTCCCATAAAGACTTTTTAGACCCTCGTTCTCGCAATGCTCGTTTGAAATATTTATCAGAAGCTTGTGCTATTTGGTCAATCGTAAAAGCTAACATCATTAGAATGCAAAATACAGTCGATAAATGTTGATGACCATGACCAAAATTGTGCATAAAATGGTAGCCTTGATTTTTGAGGGTGTTGAAGGTCTCATTTTCTATCTTCCAACGGGAGCGACCTGCTCGAACTACCTCTTTTACAATTTGTTTGTTCATCTTAATATCAGTGATAAAACAAAACTTTTTAAGCAATACTCCTGTCTCTGCTACTCTTTCTTCATACCAAACCATATTTACACTTATATCAGTATGTGAATCATTTAAATACAAGTCATTCGCATATTCATAAGTACAAATTACTTTTCTTGTTCCATTACGCTTTCGTTCTACTCGATTTTTCTTGACTATCCGAGTCTTTTTCTTGGTTCGCAAGGACTTGAATTGACGAAACAAGCTCTTTTGTGAGCCTTCTTTAGCCGATATGATAAAGCTATGACCATGAGATTGAAGCTCTTTTATATGAGGACCATTTCCATAGAGTGCATCTTCCAAAACTAATAAAGGATAGCCTGATAAATGATTCGTTATCAATGGTAGCAGGCGTTTAGAGGCGTTCAATTCGCTATCATTTTTTGACTCACCATCTGATTTTACAATCGCTTCACTACCCACTACAAAAACTTCCCCTTTATCAGGATGAACCAAAGCCCCAGCTAAACATTTATGACTATAAGTAATGGTTCCATCTTGGTGATGTGCCTCCAAGCACTTCTCACAGCAAACCTTCTTAGAACTAAAGTGATGCACCCCATCTATACTGACTGTTAAGTACTTACCCAAATACAGGTAACTATCTAATAATCCATGACTTTTTAGTTCCTTCAAAGGAGACTTATACAAATCTATCAAATCACTCGGTGATACGCCGTCCAAAATCTTCCGCATCGCTCCGTCACTTGGACATGCCTTTATCCCATATACACTTGATAAATTAGAGGCTCTTGCCTTATAATTTTTCACATAGCTCAATAAAGAGCTGTCCTTCAAGGAAAACATCGCTAAACCCCCTAATAAACAATCCCTTAACTTAACTGTGCTATTCGATTTGCGATAATCGGGTATTTCTTGAATATCGCCACCTAAATTGGACATTAAACTGTCGAAACTTAATGGTCTTTTTTCCATCGATTTTCTTGCAAAGATAACCGTATTTCCCTATATTATAGAACTTTGAGAATTGCTGTAAAAATGTATCTTCAATTTCATCATTTAGTATATTTATAATTTTAAAACATTTTGTTGAAAAAGCTCCTCCTTCTTGCGAGTAATAAAATCTCCATGAATTCCCGTCCGTGAGTATAACAAAAAGAGAAGTTAGGTTTGCATTATAATTTCGTAACTGCTCTTCTGCCCTAAAGAGTTCTGTTTTACTTTTTAGTTTAGCGGACGATTTGATTTCTATAAAAATCATGGCTCATATGGTGTTTCTCCGTGATAGAGTAAAAAGTGTTATTTTTACATCAAAATTCATAAGATGCTTGTAAAAATACAGGATATAATAAACAAAAAAAAGTGTTTTGATATTATTCGCTCCAAACGCTGGGAAAATGGAGTTCGTTGTGTACAGTG
>JBGCDY010000226.1:0-5214 GCA_045105835.1 Chitinophagales bacterium | reverse complement strand
TTTCTCCTAACAACAATTGTTTAATTTTGCAGCAATCAAATAATTTCATTCATAAAAATATCATATTATGGTCTGGGCATTTTCAGTAATTGCTTTTTTGGTAGTCGGTTCTTTCTTTGTAGGAATTTGGTTGGAGAAAGGTAAATAGACAACTCTAATACGAAAGTTCAAAAAATCATTTGTAATGTACAAAATTGAGTTTTCAAAATAAGTGATTCAGTTTTCACTTTATTTCAAAATGTTGAATGATAAAATTTGTCATTCAACATTTTTTTGTTTTGGGAACACTTCAAAAATAAATGCTCTTTAAGTCGTTTATTTTCTGCCTCTAAATCAGTCGAAGATAAAGTAGTTGAATAGATGTTGGACATAAAATCAGCATAATTTTAGAACTAAAATGATCGGGCATGGCTGTCTTCAATAATTAAAATAGGAAATACTCATATTCAAAACAAAAATCATACCGCTTCCCAAAAATATCATGGCTATTTTGTTAATTTTACCGCTTCAAAAATAGAATAGGCCAACACTATGATACGACACAAAAAAACTAGCGTAAAAATATCAGATGCTCTACATTTGTTATTTTTGTTCACTCTCTTCACCCACACAACACTTCAAGCACAAATCAATCTTGTACCCAATCCAAGTTTTGAAGACACAATTGCCTGTCCGTCAGGCTTGAGTTTTTTGAGCAATACCGCCGAAACATGGAATGAAATAGGACTTCCCAACCATTTTCATTCTTGTGTAGAAGATGGGGGAGGAGCGGATGTTCCAGACAATACCTTTGGTGCCCAACCCAGTTTTGCGGGAAATGCCTATGCAGGGTTCACTGCCTATACTACAGGTATACCTTCTCAACGGGATTATGTTACAATTGAGCTAAATAATGCATTGCAGCCAGATACCGAGTATTGTGTATCTTTTTATGTAAGTATGGCAGACCTTAGCTATTTGGCGGTTGAAAACATTGGGGCCTATTTTTCCGAAACGGCTGTGCCCAACAATAGTGGTTTACCTTTGGGTTTCATTCCTCAAATCGAGAACAAAGAGGGCATCTTAAACGACAAAGAAAACTGGACACGTATCAGTGGCACTTTTACGGCAGAAGCCGCTCACGAATGGCTTACGATTGGTAATTTTTACAACAACGACAATACCAATGCAGAAAATCTTGCAGTCGGTGGAGAAACGGGTTTTACCGAATTAGGCTTTTATTATATAGACAGTGTTTCGGTAGTCGCTTTGGAGTCTATCAGTGTAGAAATGCAAGGAGTCGATATTTTGGCGCAACCAGAAACGGCTGTTTTGTGTGTAGATGATGCCCAAACATTGACTGCTACGGGTGCGGATAGCTACCGTTGGTTTCCTTTGGATGACCCTTTCTTGGTTTTGAGTGATGCAGATACTTTGGCTTTTGAGGCACTGGAAACGCAGAGTTTTATTTTGGAGGCCAGCAATTTTGATTGTGTCAGAACCTATATTTTCACTGTTGAAGTAAGACCTGAACCACAAATTGACATTGATTTTGAAGCGACTTGTGAGGGCTACAACTTATTGTTGTCTGCATCGGGAACAGATATTGCAGAAGAAGCCATTTATGAATGGAATTTTTACCAAGACGGCAATATTGTTGCAGTAGATAGCACGAGAGGCGGAGCTGAAATTTTTGGGCTACCAATCGACAGTGTGATTTTGACGGTCAATAATTTGAGCAATTGCAGTATGAGTGATACGCTCTTGATTGACTTCAAACAAAACTGTCAATCTTGTGAAGATGGTTTTCAAAACTTGGTCGCCAATCCTTCAATGGAATATTTCCACAATTGTCCCAACAACTTGGGTGAAATAGCCGAAGTCTCTCAATGGCAATCTCCTACAAACGGAAGTACTGATTATTTAAACACTTGTGCCAACACTGTTCCTGCAAATCTATACGGCAATCAATCACCTTCAAATGGTGATGGGTATTTGGGCTTTTTTGCTTATGCTCCCAATGATTATCGAGAATATGCCAGTGTACCAATTTTGCAGCCTTTGGAGGTCGGCAAAAACTACTGTGTTCGTTTTGATGTGAGTTTGGCGGATAGTTCAGGTCTTGCGGTCAGCAATTTGGATGCGCATTTTTCCGAAAATGCCATTGATGTAAATACGCAAGCTCCTTTGTTTGGCTTCGATCCACAGATTGTTTTTGAGTCGGATAGCACCTTTTCAGACAAAGACAATTGGGCAACACTATCGGGTATTTACCAGGCCACCAATCCTGGTACTTGGCTCACCATTGGTAACTTCAAAGACAACAATAACAGCTCTACAACAGACTTGGACAGTACTTTCTTGTTTGACGATTCGGCTTATTATTACCTTGACAATGTTTCGGTTGTAGCATTACCTGATTTGGCAATATTGGATAACAACAATGGAGCTTTTGAAACGCCAACTGTTTGTGTAGGTACAGAAGTCATTGCACAAGCTTTGGGTGACTACTGCAATTTTGCATGGGTTAGAGCAGACAACCCAACGGATACATTGAGTTTTGAAGCCAGTGTATTGTTGAACAGTAATGAGGCAGGATTACAAGACTTTGTGTTGTTGGCAGATTTTGGTGGGTGCACGGTCACGGATACCATCAGTATCAACTTTGAACCTTTTCCAGAAGTATCTTTCGACCTTACTCCCAACTGTGCGGGCGCGGTCACGATTCTGACCAATACTTCTTTGTCCGCAATAGAAGGTGCTGTTTATACTTGGGATTTTGGAGATGGAACGGGTATTCAAGGACTGACCAGTGTGGCAAATCTATACGAAACGCCTGGTTCTTATACCATTCAATTGACAGTGGAGAACCCAACAGGCTGTATAGCTTCGTCAGCCGAAATCTATGTGATTGATGAAATTTGTGACCCCTGCAATGCAGAAAACAATGTTGTATCCAATGCCAGTTTTGAAGAGGGATTGTGTCCGAATGAATTGGGACAAATAGACCGTTCTGCTTTTTTTTTTTTTTTTTAGGCAAACGACAATGCCAGCTTGTTCAATACCTGCGCTACTGATGGCACAGTAAGTGTTCCGAATAATAATTTTGGTACACAAACTGCCCGAACAGACAGCGTTTATGCGGGCTTCAAAGCTTACAGTCCTATTCCGTCCGAACAACAATTCATCACCAATCAACTGGGAACCAACTTAGAAGCAGGCACTACTTACTGCGTGAGTATGTTTGTCAACTTGGCAGATACCAGTGATTTTGCCATCAGTTCTTTTGGTTTTTACTTTACTGCTTCCAATCCAACAGGGGCAAACTTGGAAGGCATCACGCCACAAATCGCCAATATTGACGACAATATTGTAGCAGATAGCCTCAATTGGGTGGAAGTATCAGGAACGTTTACAGCAGATGAAAACTATCGCTTTTTGACGATTGGTAACTTCAAACAAAGCTTGAACCTTCAAGAAATCCAGCCCATTGGCGAAGACTTCAATCCCGATGGTTTTGCGTATTACTACATCGACGACTTGTCGGTTGTCCCTATGGAAATCAGCGCATCGGAAGATGCTGAGATTTGCGAAGGCGAAACGGTGACTTTGACGGGAAGTACCAATACCTGCGAAAGTTATTGGGTCAATGCCAACAAACCATTGAACGTCATCGCTACAGGAAATGAAGTCACTGTGAATCCTACCGTCAATTCCACCTATATTTTTGTAGGTCAAAACGGAAATTGCAGCATTACAGAATCGGTAGATGTTTTGGTTAAGCCCTTGCCGCAAATTGATTCAATTAGTGTGAATCCCAATATTTGTAAAGGAGGAAATATTCAATTGTTGGTAGAATTGGTGGAAGCGGGAGACTATGTCATCCAATGGTCGCCATCTGGCTTATTGGTCAATTCCAATACGCCCAACCCCATTACTTTGGCAGATACGACGACGACTTATTTTGTGGACATCACCAACACAGTCAGCAATTGCAGCATTCGAGACTCTGTCGTATTTACAGTAAATGACCTTCCTATTGTAGCAATAGATACAGATAGTTTGTTTATTTGTGCAGGAGATTCTATGCGTGTAAATGCCTCAGGAGGAGATGTTTTTCTGTGGGAACCAGCCGATGCAGTTTCCGACCCAACCATTGCAGATCCTTATGTGTACAGCCCTGAGGAGACTTTTAGCTTGTCTGTAAGCGTAGGCAATTCTTTAACAGGTTGTAGCAGTATAGACAGCCTTATCGTAGAAGCGGGCAAAACATACATTGCAGATACAACATCAGTCAGTATTTGTGAGGGAGAAACTTATTCTGTCAATGACATCACTTTGGGGCTTCTAAATGTGCCTTTTGATGCCATTGCTTATCGGTGGATTCCTTCTATCAACCTTTCTTCAGACAGCACCCGCAATACCATCATTTCCACTCCTTTTGATACTGTTTACACCTTGTTTTTCACGGACAAAGACGGATGTGAGGGCAGTGTATCTATTGACGTAGATGTCAATCAAGTACCAAATGCGGGACCTGATATTTCGATTTGTGAAGGTGGTTCAGCACAGTTGAATGTATCGCCTGGTGCAGCAGCCTATGAATGGTTGCCTTTGGATGGTTTGAACGACAATGAGATTTCCAATCCAATTGCGAGCCCTACTGTCACAACGACTTACCTCGTCATTGCGACTTATATCAACCAATCGGGAACTTGTATCACCAATGACGAAATCACCGTTTTTGTGAACGAGCGAGGGCCAAGTGGCACAAGTGGAGATGCAACCATTTGTAGAGGAGATAGCACCGAAGTAAATGCTTTTGGGGGCAACTTGTTTGAATGGACTCCAACAGAAACCTTATCCGATCCAACGATAGCCAATCCAAGAGTTTTTCCAGAAGAAACGACTACTTATAAGGTTCGTATCTTCAATACCACAACTCAATGTGAGTCTTTTGACAGTCTGACCATTGCGGTCAAAGACCAGACACAACCCATCATTCTCAGTGCTGACTCGACCATTGTTTGTGCCGAAACTTTAGTGCCTATCGAAATCTGTTTGGATTTGGATTATGATGGTTGTGAGCCGCTTGACTTCAATGTTTTGACCCAATTGAACAGCAATATCCAACAACTTGACAACAATTGTTTTACCTACGAATCTGCTTTTGCAGATACCCGCAGTGATACCATTCAAATCCAAGTTTGTACCCAAGAAAGCCTGCAATGTGAT
>JBGCDY010000225.1:0-4123 GCA_045105835.1 Chitinophagales bacterium | reverse complement strand
AAAAAAAACTCGCTGCGCTCAAACACTTTTTTGTTCTTAACGGATTTTGGCACTTTTTCCACTACAAGTAATAAGGGCAATCGAAAAAATCTTATTACTATATTTTTTCAAGTTTGTGTATTGGAGTTTTCATAAAATTTTCGTTCTTTTAGTGAAATTTCAGTGTTCACTAAAAAACTAACGCTTCAAAACCTTCACCGCAGTTCTGGATTGATTGGTTTCCAATACACAAATATACATGCCCACCTCCAAATTACAAGGCTCGAAATCCACAGTGTAAGTTCCTTTCTCCTGTTGTTGAGGCTCCAATATTTGCTTTATTTTCTTTCCGTTGATGTCCAACAAATACAAATTAACCCTGCTTTCGGTCGCAATATTGTAGTTGATATGGATTTGGTTTACAAAAGGATTGGGGAAAATATCCATTGAAGTGAGCTGCAATTCCTCTGCTACGGTTTTCAATTGTGTCACCTTCGCATTTTGATTGCAGGCTTCAATAAGTGATTCGAAAACACCTCCAAAGGTGACTTCAAAACCAGGTTGGAGTGTGATGTAATTGCCCGCTTTAAAACCAACGTTCTGCCCATTTTGAACCTCTACATTGCCATTATCACCCAAGTTTCCTGCTTCAATATGTTCTGAAACATGAGTGGAGGAAGGTAAGCTATTGGTATTGGAATATTGAATGCTTGCACCATCTGTACAATCGCTTCCACTGCAATCGGTTGTTAAGTTTCCATCGTTGTCATTGCAGTCAGGTCCATTGATGGAAGTGTAGGCATCGCAGCCTGTGTAATAACCATCTTCGTCATTGTCCACACAAGTATTACATGCCAACCAATTGTTTGCATCACTGTCATTGCAGTCTGTATTGTTCGCAACATATCCCTCAGGTTGGTCGCATTCCGAAAGGCTTGAGGCTGTATCTCCATAGGTGTCACTGTCTGTATCTGCATACCAGTTGGAGGGAGTACAAGTAGTACCTGTAATGTTGATGTTGTCAAGATACAAGAGATTTCCGTATCCACTGACATTCACAAAATTCACTCCAATCACAGAACCAGTATAAGCAGATAGATCAATGGTCTCGGTTCTCCATTCATCACAAGCATCAGGGACAAAGGCACTCGTATGGTCAGGTGCAGATGCCAATGTAGTTCCTGATTTGTCATATACTTTTGTCGTTGTTCCATTACAAAGGTCAGAGATATTCACCTCCAAACCATCTGAAAAACTTCCGTTGTAACGGGCATAGGCTACATCAAAGGTTAAAATAATGGGGGCTTGCAGTTCGGATAAATTAAATTGATTGGTGTATGTATCTGTCGTATTGTTGATGTCATTCGTAAAATTATCCATAAAAACTGCGTTCGAGCCATTGTCTGTACAGTTGCTGGCAGCAGAGCCAGAATAGTCTGCCCAAGTGACATCGTTGTCGGGATTAACCGCTGTCCAAGTATTATTTGCAGACACTTCAAAGTTCTCAGCATAAGGAGTATCTTCTCCTGTTGGGTTACTGACTGTGATGTAATTGTTGGTCGTTTCGGTATCGTTGGGAGTATTGCCATTGCCAACCGTCAAGGACACGCTGTAACTCCCAATACTATTGTAAGTAACACTCGGATTTTGTTGGGTAGAAGAAGAAGGAGTACCACCTGGAAAGTTCCAATTCCAACTCGTTGCAGCTGGATTGGCAGCCGATTTGTCGGTAAACTGAACTGTGACGGATGGACAAATTTCTGTCTTATCAGCAGAAAAGCTAGCCGTTGGAGGCCCTACAGGAATACTACAAACAGTAGAATTTTGAAGTATTCCTCTCCTTGGAGAATTTTGCATGACCGTCACCATACGTGTTTTTTGATCTTCCGTAAAGACATTCATACAAGCATCATAGGAATAATCCATGTAGTTTTCTACCATATCTTTTACTCCGTCACAAGTAGTTGTATTCGGGCACCCACTACTGTCTCCTGCTTGAGTAGGGGTATCTGCACAATAGTCATTTCCACAATTGCTATCTCCCCAAATATGCCTCAAGCCCAACCAGTGACCAATTTCGTGCGTTGCAGTTCGTCCTTTGTCATAGGGTGAAGACATGCTAGGGAAATTTCCTTTGTCAGTTGAACCAAAATATTGGTAGCCCATCACCACACCATCTGTATCCGCATCTCCTCCATTGGCATTCAGACCACTCAAACCCGAACTATTCGGAAATTGAGCATATCCCAACAAGCCACAACCCAAATTCATAACCCACATATTGAAGTAGTTATCTGGATTCCAATAGGTACCTGGTTTGATGGTATTGTTGATATAGCTTGTATTAAGTGTTGTACAGTTGGTCACATAAGGCGGTGAACTGTAGCCCTCTGTATTTCTATTCACACGGTCAATACCAAGTTCGGGAAGGGTATTCCCGTCAGGATCTAATTCCGCCATGCAAAATTCGATTTCTATATCTGCTCCATCGGGATGGTCATTATAGCCAGGTGTATTTAATAGCTTGCGAAAATCTTCATTCAGTACATCTATCTGTGATTGGACTTGCGCTTCGCTTATATTGCTGCCTGTGCCAACAGCTTCGCCATTGTGAATGATGTGTACGACAACGGGGAGTGTGTACAATGTTTTTTGAAGTCCCGCATTCTGATTGCTTGTGATTCTTTTCTGCAACCATGCCTCAAACTGGTCCAAAGTTTCCCTTTTGGGATTGGATTTGAGGCGTTCTGTGTGGTTTTCCATGGTCGCACATCGGATGTATTCTTTTTCTTTGGGAAGCGACTTGACAATTGTTTGAGACTGTAAGGACAAAGAAAAGAGTAGAATACTGATGCAGTAAATGAAAATGGGCTTGAAAGTGGTGAACATGTATTGAATTGTATTTGCTTTATCAAAATAAATTGCACAAAAATAGAAACTACTGGATAACTAAACCTCAGTTAATGCGACATTTTTTTATATTCAATTATTTTTATCATCTAAATCTATCAAGTTTAAGTTGCTTATATGGAGACACACAAAATCTGTTCTTGAAAGCTAAAAATGCGATGCCAAAACCTTAACAAGTTGCCCCCAAATCTATCAAGTTTAGGTCATTTATGTGCTTATCCATAATATACGCCCCCAAATTGAACCATCTTTCTGCGCCCTCCAATACCATGGCATCTGCCGAAACCACAATGTTATCTATTGCAGGAGAACCAACCAATTCCTTGTCTGGATTATAGACCAACTGAACATCCCAATCCAATCCCCAACCTTCAATCACCTCATAAATCAATACCTTCAATCGCCCACTATTGGAAACAGGTTGGTCAAAATACCAAGTGGCTTTTTGTACCTGCAATAGGGGCAATATCTTACCGACCAATTGAATGGCTTCAATGGTTTCGGATACTCTTTTATAAGTGCCATGCACACTCGCCAAATCTCTACGGCTGCCGTCTCGCCCTTTGAAGATAAAACCACCCGAAAGTGCGCTTTCGAGGGTAATCAACAAGTTGAAACCGTCAATAAACACATGACTATCCTTCAATGCTTCTAAACTGCAATGTTTTTCATTTCGACTCTGTTTGGACGCATCCGAGCAAGATGCACCTTGTATGGCTTTGCGTTGGCGTTCGGTGAGTTTGAAGCGGTCACCAACGAGTTTTAGAGACGCTCTTTCTGCATATCCATTGGAGAGTAGCCACGATAAATCGCTTGTGGCTCTTTGCAGAATGGGAATAAATTTGGGAGCAAATAAATTTTGGTCTTTGGGGTGTTGTCCTCGATGTTTGCGTTTGTCAGCCATGGTGATTTGTATTTCACAGTTTGTTGCAAGATAGTGAAATACAAATAAATGAAGAACAATCTGTTTGAGTCCCCTCACTCCTCCCACTCATTACCTCCCAATCCTTTATCAATCACCAAATAATTTGGGTCCAAAACCACTTTATTGGGTGATTTTTTCAATTCAATGCGCACCTGATTTTGAAGCTCTGTCACCTTCACTTTTTCCACTGCAAACAATTCTCCTTCCGCATCATAAAACCCCACTTCAATAAAATCATTCAAAGGAAGCGAACTATTTTCTTCTCCATCTCTGTATTTCTTTACTTCAAAATCAACACTCACTTCAAAT
>JBGCDY010000224.1:0-9940 GCA_045105835.1 Chitinophagales bacterium | reverse complement strand
CATTGGGTGTGAAATTCCCCTTTTGGGAGGTGCAGGGGTGGGTTACGGTATATTTTTCATTAATGCAGAGACCTATAATCACCGTAAAAGTCCTAATCAATTCCATTATTTCCAAGAGAATCCTTCAAATCTTGCTAAATTTGGATTTCTGTTGTGCATTTTTCAAGCGATTCCGCTTGACAGAAATATAAGACCACAGATACTTTTGAAGTCTAAAAACCTTTAACCGAAATGAAAACAATCCTACTGTTTTTCATTTTTACCTCAATTGTGTATGAAATTACTGCGTTACCTCCATAGCCTCTATTCTGTCATTATTTTCGGCATTTTTGCCCTTATCGCCATTCCACTCTACTTCATCGGTTTTGGTGTATTTGGTCAAAAGGTAGCACCTTCCGTCATGGTTTACAATCGTTTTTGGGTACGAACATGGGGCTTTCTATCAGGAATTCGCTATCGTTCGATCAACGAAGAATATGTGAATGCTAAAAAAGCCTACGTTTATGTTGCCAACCACAGGGCCATTGCCGATATTTTTGTGGTCGCCGCAGTAATTCCTGGTAATTTTAATCCTCTCATGAAAGCCGAAGCAGGTCGTTATCCAATTATGGGGTATTTGTTTCACCAGTTTTGCGTGATGGTAGATAGAAAAAGTATGGGAAGCCGTCAGAAAAGTCTATTGCAGCTCAGAGAAAGGGTCAAAAGAGGCAATTCTATTTTGGTATTCCCAGAAGGTACCCGCAACCGTTCCAACGAAATTCTGCTAACTCCTTTTCATTCAGGAGCATTTCGTGTGGCTATTGACCTCCAAATTCCCGTTGTTCCTATTACTTTTCTCGGGACAAGAGATGTATTTCCTAATAATAAACTTCCTATACACCCAGCAACAATTACCTGCGTATTCGGAAAACCCATAGATACAAAAGGCTTGGAAACAAAGGATTTGAAGGGATTGAAGGAAGATAGCTTCAAAGCGATTGAAAATACATTGTTGAATAAAGAAGCTTTTTTGGGGAAATAGCAAGGGAAACTCAAAACGGTTGTCTGACAAATTCCGTGGAGAATCTAAAGACTACAATAGTCTAATTTTATAAAAGAACAGTTATTAGCAAAATAGCCTCTAATTGCTTGAAGGATAGACTATTGTAGTCTCCCATCACGGCTTTAGTCAAAGAGCCTTCAAAGCTCAACTGCAATATCCAGCCCACTCAATGTTCGATGGATTTGCAGCACTTGAGGAATCAACAATTTTTCACCATCATTGACAATCACAAAATCCGCCAATTCCACCTTTTTTTCATCTGCCCACTGTTTGTCCATCCTTGCCTCGATAGCCCCTCTATTTGTACTGTCCCTTTTCAAAACTCTTTGTATGCGAACCTCTTTCGGCGCAAAAACGGTGATAACCTTGTCCAACATTTTGTAAGAACCACTCTCAAAAGTAAGGGCGGCTTCTCGAAGTAGGTAAGGAGCATTTGGGTGTTGAGCAGCCCATGTTTGGGTGTGGCGAAAAACAGCAGGGTGCACCAAAGACTCCAATGTTCGGAGGGCTTCGGTATCGTTGAACACAATACTTGCCAATTGCTGCCGATTCAATGTGTTTTCATTGGAATAAATATCTTGACCAAATTCTTTTTGGATAGCTTCAATGAGTGGCAGATCGTTTTGCATCAGCCATTTGGCAGAATCATCGGCATAATAAACAGGCACTCCCAAAGTCGCAAAAAACTTGCTAATGGTCGTTTTTCCACTGCCTATACCACCAGTGATTCCTACTTGAAGTTGTTTGGAAGGTTTTGGGTTTTGCATGAGGTTGGTTTTTTAAATAGTGAAAATCAGTTTTTGTTAGACAAGCTAAAATATCAAATTAACTATTTATAAAATTGAGTTTTCTTATTTGCAAGGATTTGTTTGAGTTTGCATTTGTACCTTGAATTTGCATTTCTTTATTTGCAAGGATTTGTTTGAGTTTGTATTTGTACCTTGAATTTGAATTTCTTATTTGCAAGGATTTGTTTGAGTTTGCATTTGTACCTTGAATTTGAATTTCTTTATTTGCAAGGATTTATTTGAGTTTGCATTTGTACCTTGAATTTGAATTTCTTTATTTGCAAGGGTTTGTTTGAGTCTGCATTTGTACCTTGAATTTGAATTTCTTATTTGCAAGGGTTTATTTGAGTTTGCATTTGTACCTTGAATTTGAATTTCCTTAAAATTCCTTGCTAATCGTAATTGCACCATTTTTGAAGGAAAGGAAAAAGTGAGAACCTTCACTCATCGTGGATTCCAAGGTGATTTTGCCTTCATGATTGTCCATTATTTTCTTGCAAATAGACAATCCAATACCTGCACTGTCAGTAGAATATCGGTCACCCAATCGGCTGAAAATTTCGAAAATACGGTCATAGTTTTCGGGTGCAATCCCAACACCATTGTCAGCTACTTCAATAATGACCTGATCGCCCGTTATTTTTTCGGTGATGTTGATGACAGGCGGAATATTCTCTCTTTGGTATTTGATGGCATTGCTGATGAGATTTTGGAAAAGCTGTACCAACTGTTGCTCGCTGCCAAATACTTCATGAGACACTTCAATGTTGACGGTCGCATTGTGTTCGTGAATTCGCCTACTCAAATTGGCAACTGCTTGGTCAATAGCCTGTTTGACAGGCATTTGTTTTAGAGTCACTTCTTTGGACAATCGTGCGTACTTCAACAGACTGTCAATCATCAACTGCATTCGTGTAGCACCATTGGTGACATAGTGAAGCAGTTCGTTGCCTGCTTCATCCATTTTTCTACCATAGTGCTTTTCCAATACCTTGATAAAACTTGAAATCGTTCTGAGAGGCTCTCGAAGGTCATGCGAAACCATATAGGTAAATTGGTCAAGTTCCTCCTTCAAGCCTTCAAATTTTTCTCTGCTTTCCTTCAATTGTGTCCACAAATCAGCTCGCTGCAAAGCGACACTACTTTGTGCAACTACATTGGCGCAAATCTCTAAGGCTGTCTGTGAAGGAACTGCATCCCCTTGTTTGTTGAAACAAACCACATAACCGCCCGTTTTTTCTTTGAAAGTAAGCGGAAAAATGATGGTTTGTTTGATATTGGAGTTGATGTCTTTTATTTCTTCAAAAGACTCGTATTCATTATTGATGACCAGGTTTTGGATTTGTTGAAGCAAGGCAGTGTTCACCAATTTACCATCATTGAGTTGATAAGGCATGTGGTAGCCAACGTTGTCTGTTTGTTTTAGGAAAACAAACAAAGCGTCAAATTGGATGAAGGTGGCAATGTTTTCGGAAAGCACTTGACAGGCAGTTCTAAGCTCCACATTGGCACTGAAACTGCTGGTGATGTGTACGATTTTCTCCGAAATCTTCTGTTTTTCTTCTGCCGTTTCTTTTTCTGCCTTCACGATATTGAAGCGTTCTCCAAGGTTCAAAGAGGTCAATAGAAGTTCGATACCGAATCCTATTTGGTAGCAATGTTGGGTGAAAAAACTGTAGGAAACGAAATCATTGAGCATCAACAAAAGCAGTACGACTCCTAAAAATAGCGGCAGGGTGGCGAAGAAATAGAATCGAACAGGAAGGTGCTTGTTCCGAAAATAGTGACTGCCTGTATAGAGCATCAAAGCTGCGGTCAATAAAAACATTAGCTCTTGAAAATAAAATCGTACTTGATAATCTAAGGTAAGGGTTAGAACTCCTAATACTAGAGTGCTAAGTATCATTCCATTGAATAAAGTATTCAAATGGGAGTAATAGGTCTTTACCTGCAAGTAAGTACGCACAAATAGCAGGAAAAATAGGAGGGTTGAGAGAATATATACATCCACTGCATAGTTAATCCAGAATGTTGAGGATGGATAAATATATTGGAAAGCGACTCCATCAAAACCTGCCTGGAACAAGAAAAAACTGACAATGTAGAAGGTGTAATACAGATAGGCGATGTCTCCAATCGAAAAATAGAGGAATAAGTGGTAGAAGACCATCACGAATATCATCCCATAAAACAAACCAATCAAGAGATAAGTGTTGTCCTTGTAGCCATCAAAAGCCTTTGCAGTGTATAAGTTGATGGGGGCGATGTGAAAATGTTTGCTGGTAACTTTGATGAAATAGGTTCGACTTTCTTTTGCATCAAGTTTGAGCTTCAATACAGGGTTACGAAAAGTGATTTCCCACCTATCGTGTTGCTCAATTCGCCCAATCGCATAGTGAATATCCACCTTATTGCTGTCGCTTACCTCATAGCAAACCACCTGATACATGAGTGCCCAATCTATTTCGAGCATCAAATTGGTAGGTTTGGCGCTTAGGTTTTTTAGTTTTAGGCGATACCAGTGGGTATGATCGTTGATTCCAGAATTGGCTGCTTGTGGCTCTCCTTTGATAAAAGCATCTTGAATGCTTTCTTGCAGCAAGTCATCAATGCTTAGTTGTTGAAATTCATCTTCAATGTGATAGATATATTCATTTATTGGTGCAGTCTGAAAATTATGATCCAACTCTACCATAGGAATTTGAGCATTGACTGTCGCCAAATTGCTGGTAAATAGTAGGAGTAGTACCCACAGGTAGGATGGTATTTTCGTAATATGAATGTCCAAAAATGACAGATGTTTTATGGCTTTTACTCCTCGATTTGCAGAGCAGTGGAATTTAACGGGGAAAATAGGCATTGTTTTGCAATCAACAAAGTTTTGGAGGGAATCTGACGCTCAGATGTAGCAAATAAAATGGTATATCTTTTTTTTAAACATCTATCTGCTGTGATTATACTTTGGTAAGATTGATTCCTTGAAGAAAAATGCGTCTATAAATGGAGTGCATGATTTGAATTTGAATGTCTTCAGTATCGCAAAAGCTAAATACATGGTTACTTCTTATTCTTACAAAAAATTGGAAAACAAAGTTTGGAATAACTAACCATCAATCACTACTTACCAATCACTGTACTAACTTCTTGACTTCGATGTACTCACAACCTCCGCAGTATTTTCTGAGTTTGGATTGACACCCAATTTGTGGAGTAAAGATGCATAAGTATCATTGTTGTAGTTTTGGCTGTCCAATTCAACCGATTTTGCAGCCCATGTAACTGCTTTTTGAAGTAGTTCAGGATTGTCAATTTGCTCGTAAAAGTTCCATGCCACATCGTTCAAGTAAGCTGCATTTTTGATTTCAGCATTTGCCAAAAAACTGCAAGCAATTTCGCTATATGCATTCCAGTCTTTTACTGCTTCGTAAAATTTAAGTGAAAGGGCAGATACAGATTCCTTATTTGAAGTTGTTTCATTTACAACAGCAATGATTTGGTTGAACAATCCATAATTTTTTGTTTGCACTGCAATATTGAAACTGTTGTGAGCAGCAGCCAACTGTCTGTTTTTCAATTGTGTTGCATTGAAGGTGCTTGCAAATGCTTCTTTGTTGTTTTGGAGTAATTGATAGATAGGTTGGGTTAAATCACTTGCCAATAAGTAGATGTTTTCTTGGTGATTTGTTTCTTTTAGGTCATTTGAAGTGATTGACTTGCAGTATTTTTTAACAAGTGCTGGGTAAGAAGGATCATTGGCAAGCCACAATTGTTGAAGGTATTTGGTGATGAATACTTTACTGCGATTTCCAGCTTTATAAGTAGCAGTCATTTTCGCAAGTCTTGCTGGGTTTACAGCCCCTTTTTTGCCAGCTGTCACAAATTTTTGAGCATCTTTAGAACCTGTTATTTTGTGATTTACCGTTCCATCTGCATCCAAGTATAAGTAAGTTGGATAAGAAGTGACATTGTATTTTTTGGCGAAAGCGACACCTTCTTTCGAGAACATATCCAATTTGTAGTTGATAAGGAAACTATTGTAAAAAATGTGTACTTCTGGGCGGGTAAAAACGTTTGCTTCCATTTTTTTGCAGGGTACACACCAGTTGGTGTAAGCGTCAATGAAAATGGCTTTGTTTTCTTTTTCTGCAGCTTCAAATGCTTCTTCTAAGCTTCCTTGAAAAAAATCAACCGTGGTTTGAGCTGTAAGGTTTCTTTGTGGGAAGATAAGAACGAACAGGGTGAAAATAAAGGTGAAGGTTTTCATTTTTTTTTAAAATTTTATCTTGCGATTGTTGTTGTTTAATTTGGGATGTAAATAGCTGGGTACTAATTACAATGCAAATATAAGGTGAGAAATGCACCCATATTGGGAGAGTTCGCTAAGCTGCAAAACCTATTCGGTGAATGGTATTGGATGGTCGCTTAACTGAAATGGGTGGTCGAGCTTTGGAGGGCATTTTGAAGCGAATGAGGGAATAAACGAAGCCTTCAATGCCTAAAAAAACAAAACCCCATGCCTTTTCACGGATGGAAAAGACATGGGGTTTTAACCTGAATAATTCATATATTTCGTAGAGACGTTGCATTGTAACGTCTTCCTATTGTAAAGCCTTTGAATATAATTTCATGAATTATTTCGCCTCAAGATGAGGAGTTAGCATTTTCACCATCTCCGAAATCATCCTTGCCGTTCCGCCCCAAATAACTTTGTTGTTGGCGAGGTAAGCAGGCATGTGAATGTATTTGCCATCCGCCAAGATGACTTTTTTGAAGCTGGTATTTTCGGGATTGCGAAGGTCGTCAAAGCGCACATCCAAAACTTCTGCTACTTCATGGGCATCGGGCGTATAAGTGGGTTTGTGTTCCAAAAAACCGACAATAGGTGTGACCAAGGTATTGCTTGGAGGAATGTAAACAGGGGACAATTCGCCCAATATATTTTCTCTTGGCACACTGACTCCGATTTCTTCTTCCGTCTCACGAATAGCAGTGTGAATCAAGTCTATATCTTCTTTTTCTTTTTTGCCTCCTGGAAACGAAATTTGACCAGGATGGGCACGGCTGTTGTCAGGACGCAACATCATGGGCAGGAAAAGGTCTCCTTCATGCTCATAAAAAGACATCATTACGGCACAAATACGGGGTGGTTTTTTGGTGAATTGGATTTTTTCAGCTTCTTGGGCAGCTAAAATGAACTCAATAAGTTCAATAGGAAGGTTTTCGTTGCGGATATCTTGATGGGGTAGTTCTTCTTGAAGTCTTTGCTTGAGAAACTCAATTAACTGCTGCATATAAATATTGGGGTTTTGTACAATTTTTTGAACACAAACATAGTGCTAATGTTTGATTTTTTACCCGACTGCAATGAATTTGGTTTTGGAAATTGACAAAAACAAAAAGAGTAGGATGCTGTACAAAACAGACCATCCTACTCGGCATTCGTTCTACTAATAACGACTATGGATCGCTATTTTGTTGATAAAAGTTAGCTATGACAAAACTTTGAAAGCTCTGTTATTTGATTCTTTGACAAAAGCCGTGGATTGAGACTTCGGTAGTTTCATCTTTTAAGACTCTTGTTTTTTTATAATGATAGTCAATCGTTTGAAGGCTAAAACTACCGAAGTCTTTATTTTTTCACGGAAATTGTCAGAGAACCTGTTATTTTAATTCAAAATTGGTGCTTCCCACTTGATATCCTTCGTGGTAAACAGCTGTGGTATAAGTGCCTGGAGAAAAATCTGTATTGTTGTCCCAGTACATGCAGTGGGTTTCCTCTTGGTTTTTGAAGTCAATCACCGATTTGGCGGTATATTTCATGGGCTGACTGGTTTCGGCATCGGTAAAAATTCCTGAACCCATGTCATCGACTGCCAATACGGTTCCTTCTGGAGACATGATTTGGACATAGACTTCCTTCTGTCCCAATTCTGCAACTGGATTGGGTTGTACTTCAAAACAAACCTTGATTTTCTCGGCTCTCTTGTCGTTTTTGGTGACCAGCTCTTTGCCATTGTTTTTGAAGCGAACGCCCGCAGCATCAACTGCATCAATGTCTAAGACCGAAGCCCTTTTGACCTTGCCTTGTAGGATGTCTCGTTCTTCGGATAAAGTGGTTTTCTCACTTGCGAGTAGGGTAGTGGTTTCATTCAATTCCTCATTTGCAACAGTGAGTTCGTCAATTGCAGCAGTTTTTTGGGTGATGTCCGTCTTGAGTACTCCGTTTTCTTGGTTCAGTTGGGCATTGCTTGCCAGCAAGCCTTCTACTTTTCCTTTGTAGTCGTGTGCGATAACCCGCAGAGATTCAATCAACAATTTCGCTTCTGATAATTTTTTTCGACTGTAGCGATTGTTGGTAAGCAGTGTTTCGATTTCGGCTTTTTGTACTTCGATTTCTCCTTCTAAGGCTAGTAAACTTTCACTTTTTTCACTGTTTTCGATTTGGTAGCTTTCCAATTCTTCAAGCGTAACTTGATAGCTTTCTTGAAGGAGTTGGTGTTCTACTTCCATGAATTCATTGCAACTTTGAAGCTCGATATCCTTTTGTTGGTTTTTGAAGAAAAGGATGCCATTGACTATCAATGAGCCTGCTAAAATGGCTAACAATAGTACTTTGGTGTTTCCAAAATTGCGGTTGGCTGATGATGTGTCAGTCATGATGTTGGTTTTTAGGGTCTTAGTAAACAATATCCTACGAATTTTACTCTCTCTTTTTCCTTTTAGCGGCGTTAAAAATTTTGACCATAGCCCAGCTATGCTGAAAAATTTTGCCTTGCTAAAAGAAAAAATACCTTCGTAAAATCTACGTAGCATATTTATTTTCTAAACCCTTTATGAAAAAATAAGGGTTGGGTAAAACTTGTCAGGTGAATGAAAATAAATATCAGAATTAAAGTAAAAACTGCTTGTTAATCAATTGGTTTTTATGCTTTTAAATCTAAATTCGTTTTTTGAATATCACCTAAAAAGCTATGTGCTTTTGAGTTTTACCAAAAAGAAAATTGTAGGGGTTTTGAATCATATAGAACTGTGAAAATGATTAATTGTCAGTGAATGTTTTGATTACACTCTTGTTTTAATCAAAACTTTTAAATCAATGTTTTGATAGGTTTACCTACTGCAAAACAATTTTTGCAGTGAATAAGGCATACCATAGCCTCCTTCAATGGCATTGAAGTCTTCAATAAAGCAGTTCAGAAAATGGGGAAATGAGTCTGTTCAGAAATGAATTGGATTTGTCCTAAAAATAGAAAAATGATTTTTTGAATGATTACAAAAGGACAAAATAAATGGGGTGATGTGATTTGGAAATAATCTTTTGTTTGAAAAAAATGAAATAAAAGATGTTTGCTTCGAAATTACAAGTCTAAAAACGGCACTACATTAAAAAATGTTGTAAAAAGGCTTGATTTTTTTTTCAAAATCAAGCCTTTTTATTGGAGAGATAATTTTGTTTTGATTACAACTATCTGAAAATCAGATTTCAAAATGCTTATTGAAACACATTACATTTTGCAAAGTAATTCTGCGGCTTGCTCCAAAGTTTCATTTTTCTTGGCAAAACAGAAGCGAATCACCTTTTCGTCGAGACCATTGCTATAAAAAGCCGATACAGGAATGGCTGCAACTCCTACTTCTGCCGTCAACCGTTGGACAAAGTCGGTGTCTTTTTCATCCGAAATAGCAGAATAGTCCGCCAATTGGAAGTAAGAACCCTTTGCAGGCTGCAATTTGAAGCGACTGTCTTTCATCAACTCCAAGAAGTAATCCCGTTTTTGTTGGTAGAAAGCAGGAAGGCTTAAATAATTTTCAGGATTTTGGAGGTATTCTGCCAAGGCATGTTGTATAGGCGCATTGGCTGAAAAAACAATGAATTGATGTATTTTCTGAAATTCCTTCATCAAGTAGGAGGGGGCAATACAATAGCCCATTTTCCAGCCTGTATTGTGAAAAGTCTTGCCGAAAGAACCACAAACCAAGGTGCGGGTCATGAGTTCTGGATGGTTCAAAATACTTTCGTGTTTTTCGCCATCAAAAGTGATGTGTTCATAGACTTCATCACTCAAAATGAGGATGTCCGAGCTACCGATGAATTTCTTCAATTCTTGGA
>JBGCDY010000223.1:0-5257 GCA_045105835.1 Chitinophagales bacterium | reverse complement strand
CCCATCTACATCGAAGATGAGGGTGTCAATGTCTCGGAATTTGGATAATAGGTTCATTGGTTTTCCTCCCGCCATTCATAAACCCATTTCGCTTGGATTTGCTCCAAGTGTCCTTCACTGCAATTGTCACGAGTACCTTCAAAACTTGGAATCTCCAATACCCACTCAATCAAGTCGGTAAAACGAATGCGGTAAATTTTACCTTGTGTAAACTCACTGCCAAAACGCTCATACAATTTGATGGCAATGTCTTCGTGGTCTTTCCAAAAAATGGGTAAATCATCTATTTCTTCAAACTTCATATCTGTATTATGGTTGTTATTTTGAAATTAATTTTATGCTTCACAGTCAGCATTTTGTGAGGCAAAACTGCAAGCATATTCTTCAATAATAGAGCATTCACTAAGGCTAACTAAAATAGTAAATTAGCCATTTCTAAAATGCAATTTACTTGTTTCCAAAACATTGGTTGAGTTTGCATTTGAGTTTTCAATTTGAATTTCCCTAATGCTCGTGACCAATGATATTGCTTTGGTCGGGAATCGTAATTTCGATTTCGCCATCTCCCTGCAATAAAATGCACTGGCAGCCCAAACGAGACTCAATCCGTGGATTGATGGCTCTATCTACATAATCCTCCTCTTTGTCACTGATTTCCTCGATACAATTTTCTCCTTTGGTCACATAAATATGGCAAGTCGTACAGGCACATACCGCTCCACAATTGTGATGCAAATCTATATCGTTCATTATCACCCCTTCCAAAATGGAGTAATCTGGTTCCACCTCTATTACTTTGGTCTCTTTGCCAGATTCCTCAAAATTAACGGTTATTTTATACATAGCTGTATTTTATCTTTCAATAGAATGAAGCGCAAAAGTACAAAACAACAATGGAATAAACACCAAATAAAATGGATGCTTCCACTAAGAGTTTTTTCCCTTTGCAATGCTTTTTGAAATCAGTCGGTATAACACCTGCTTATCTGGAAAGTTTTGTAGCAAATCTAAGTGCTTTTGTATCGTGGGTTTATCTCCTCTTAATGCTGGTCCTGTCTGTGCATTTTTTGGAGACACCAACTGTACTTTTTCAAAAGTCTCTCGGATCAAGGGCTGCAAAATATTGAAGGGAACTTCAAAATCCCGACAAATTTCTTCTCCTAAACTCAAGAGGTGATTCGTAAAGTTGTTAACAAAAACGGCTGCAACATGCAAGGCTTGCCGCTGTTGGTCGTTTATCAGGTGGGTAATGGGCGACAAATTTTGGGCAAGCGTGTAAAGCTCATTTTTAATTGCCTCTTCGTTCCCATCTATACAAAAAGGAACAGATTCCCAATCGACTGTTTTTGATTGGCTAAAGCTTTGGAGGGGATAAAAAATGCCATACTGTTGGTGCTGTTGTAATGTTTCCATTGAAGTTGCCCCCGAAGTATGTGCGACAATCCCTTTCACCCCTATTTGCTTCAATTTCTCGCTCACCTCTGCAATCGCTTGGTCGCTTACTGCAATGATGTACAAATCTGATTCTAAATCAATTTCTGCCCATGAAGTCACTCCTTTTGCCGCCAATGTATCAGGAAATACTTCAAAACGGTTCTCATTTCTACTGAATATTTGAAGTATCTGATGCTTCTTTTGCTGCAAAGCAAGGGCTAAGTGGTATCCAACATTTCCTGCACCAATGATGGTAATTTTCATTTTGATTGTTTGTTTCTACAAGTAAATTTTGAAGTATTCCCAATAGAAAAAAGGCTTTTGAAGTCTAAAACAACCTCAAAAGCCCTTTTCAATATTCAATAAACTACCCAAACGGGCGTTTATCCTGCAAACTATTAATCTGTAGATTTTTTCTTGAGCAAATCAAAATTGTAGCCCAATGTAATTTCGTGTGTACCACTTGTATAGGTGTTCAAATCAGAAGTGGTAATGTCGTAAGAGTAAGCCAAATTGAGGCTGCTATCCAATTGAAGTCCAACAAGAATCGCAAGTGCATCTTCTGTACGGTAAGAAAGCCCTGCCCAATATTGTTTATTCAAAATGGCTCTTGCTCCCAATTCAAATTGTGCGCCTGCACCTGCAACAGATTTCATCAAGATAGAAGGTGCAATCTGCAAGTTAGCTCCTGCATCTAAAGTCACACCACCACCCAAAAAGATGTGGCGATTGTTTTCAATGGCTTCAACATCTCCAATGAAGGTGTATTTGCTGGCAAACATTTGATTGACAGACAATCCTGCCCAGAACTTTTCACCTTTTAGATGTAAACCAAAATTAGCATCTGCTCCCATTTTGGTTTGTGAGCCTGTACCAAACTGCGGATCTGCAACATCTCTTGCAATCAGTTCATTGAAGTTGATTTTGTAGGAAAGTAAATTCGCACCTACACCAATTCCTAAATAGGTATTTTCTTCCAAAGGTACATGGTAGGCATACGCCAAGGTAATTCCCGTTCTACCCAATGGACCTGTGTTGTCGCTGTAAATGATTGCACCTAAACCAACGGTTTTGCTCTCATTTAAGCTACCATGAATACTCGCCATTCCAGTTGTGGGTGCACCGTCAATACCTGACCATTGCTTGCGGAAAGAAGCTTTGGCAACGAAATTGTCTTCACTTCCTGCTACTGCTGGATTGAAGGCAAAATCGTTTATCATGTAATGCGTGAGCTGATAAACCTGCTGTGCAAATATTTCTTGGGTGAAAAAAAGTATGATGATGAAAGTAATTATTCGTTTCATTTTTAAAAAGAATATTATGAATAGGTTTTGTCTAATAAATGATTGAGGCAAAATATTGAGACCTCCTCATTTTTGATTGAAGACTAAACCCAAATTATTGTTAAATAATACGATATACAAAAGAGAATGAAGAACGATTAAGATAAATTCAAATTAAAAACTCAAATGCAAACTCAAACAATACTTTGTAAACAAGCACATTGCATTTTGAAATAACTAATTTAATATTTTAGTTTAAAAAATAATCGTTCTACATTCATCATTATCAAATAGATTTATCTAAGAATGGTTACGTGTCCTGCCATTGGGGCAGTGCCATCATTTAGATTAATCACATAGTAGTAAGTAGCATGTGGCAACTCATCACCACCATCATTTCGACCATCCCAACGAACTGCTCCGTTGTTGTAATTGATGGCTGAATATACTTTTTGTCCCCAACGGTTGTAAATTTCTACGTAGATAGAAGTATTTCCAACATCTACCTGAGGTATGTGCCAGTAATCATTGAAGTTATCGTTGTTTGGTGTAATGACATTTGGTATGTCAAAATTACAAATTTCAACATCAACGATAACAGAAGCTGTTTCGGTACAACCTGCCTCATTTATGGCAGTCACTTGATAAGTCGTCGTTTCGATAGGTTCTACTTTTATCGCATCTGTTGCTTCTCCATTGTCCCAAGTGTATTCTGTTGCATCTCCATCAGCTGTCAAGGTAACGCTTGCTCCAGGACAAACAGTCAGGTCGTCTGCTGAAATATCCACTACTGGATTATCGCTCACCTTGAAGGCAGTCGCAATAGTTTCCGTTGATTGGTTGCTTCCACAAGTAGCATCAACTACCAACTCAATGGTGTAGTTACCTGCTTCGCTGAACATCATTACTGGATTCTCTTCTGTACTATTACTTACATCACCAGAAGTATCGTTTGTAAAGGTCCAACTGTATGCAGATGCATTGGTTGAAGCATTGGAGAAAGTAAGAGATTCTCCTTTACAAATATTGTCATTTGCAAGAGTGAAAGCAGCAGTTGGATTGCTACCAGGATTGGTTGTAATCACTTGCTCAATTGTTTTGGTACAACCTCCCATATCGGCAGTTGCGATATAAACACCTGCCTTATCTACTGTAATGGTATTTCCAGTTTCACCTGTTGCCCATGTAATATTTGTTGCATTGGTGTTGGTAACAGATAAAGTAATCTCTTCCCCTTCACAAATTGTGTTGTTTTCACCTGTACTCAAGTTAATCGCCAATGCTTCAAAAGGTTCATTGGGTACAGTTTGAGCACCAACAGTAGTACAACCAGCTGCATCCGTTACAGTTACATTATAAGTACCTCCACTTGTAACCGTCAAAACAGGATTGGAGCTTCCTCCTTCCCATAAGTACGATTCGTAGTTACCCATTGCTTCTAAAGTATAAATACCATTGCTACAATTGGAATCAAAGGTTGGAGATTGAGGTCCTGTAATTGAAATATCCGCTCGCCATACACATCCATTGTTGTCTTCATAATCTACAAAATAGTCACCAGGCTCACTGATCACCAAAGTTTGTGTGTTAGAAGCATTGCCCGACCAAATATATCCGACATAGCCAAAAGGAGCTTGCAAGGTAATCGTTCCATCATCACACAAAGTAGTATTGCCACCAGAAGTGAAAATATCTTGCTGTGGGTCTACTGCAAGTGCTACGTCAAATTCATCCATTGTAGTACAACCATTTGCATCGGTCACTACAACACTGTATGTACCTGCTTCACTTACCTCTAATTGAAAACTATTTGCATTCGGAACATTCCATTGATAAGCCGAGAAGTTTTCAGGTACTGTCAATGAAACAACTTCTCCCTCTCCAATACAAAGCAACTCATTACCGCTAATGCTTACTTGAGGATCCGTAACGTTCACTGTATACAATTGTGAGGTGTAAGTACATCCATCTGCATCTGTATATTCAAAGAAAAGAGTATTTTCTCCAACTTGTAGCGTACTTGTTGAAAGCGTATTCGCTACATTAAGAGAAGATCCATCTGCAAGAGTTATTCTAAAGAACCCATCTGTAGCAGGTTGTCCATTGATCATTGGAGGAGTAATAACTGTAGCTTCTGCAATACAATAACTTGAGTTGATATCCAGTACAGGTGTTTCGCCCGCACAAGCAGCCTTACAAGTAAGCGTAGATTGAACCTCATCACAAGTACCTCCTGGTACTGCAATAACTTTAATCGTAACTTCTTCATCTGCTTCTAAATCCGTGAAAGTATAGCTATTCACATTGCCAGCTACTTGTTCCAACCATACATCGTTTCCAATAATATTGAAGTTAGTAGCTCCTGCTGCATCCCAAGTAAAAATAATAGAGTTACCATCTGTTTCACAAGAAATAGGGAAATTTGCAGGTACTTGTGGATAAACGGTTATTGTTTGTGCAATTGTTGCAGATTCACAACCATCTTGCGCCACCTTCAATGTGATTACTTTTTCGCCTGGTGTATTCCAAGACAAAGTAGG
>JBGCDY010000222.1:0-4946 GCA_045105835.1 Chitinophagales bacterium | reverse complement strand
AGAGGGGAATCACGTATATAGTGAAAAATTCCCCTCCTCAGAGAATTCCCCCTTTGAAGGGGGCAAGAGGGGATGTAAGAGGTGGGTTTGAGTAATATAAGCAGTCAATATGCGAGCCTATAATTGAAGGAACCAAACAAGCAAAACCAAGCTCATTACCTCTATTCAACTGTTTTTGAGAACAAAACCAATACGTCGGCAGTCCAACAAGTCCTATATTTACATAGTACAAAAAACCATTCCACAAAGATATTTTTGTAATTTAGAGGCATCGGTTGTGAAACTTTGTTTTGCCTTAGGTATCACCCCATACGACAAAACCCCAAAAACAAAAATCCATGCGACTTCGCTTATTCAGCTATATCTTTTATTTTTTACTGACCGCAATCTTCAGTAATACCATCCATGCCCAACATCGGTGCGCCACTACGGAGGCAATGCAAGGGATGTATCAACAATACCCCAATTTGCAGCAAGAAGTAGAACAGCACTTATTCAAAATTCACACTACTGCCAACAAAAAAGCTTTGGCAAAAAAGGAAAACACTTGTTCGCCAGACGATTTGATTGTCATTCCAGTCGTCATTCACATACTCTACGACCCCGAAAGGCCCGAAACCAATATATCGGAAGCACAAATCGCTTCGCAAATCTGCCAATTGAATATAGATTATGGAGGTACCAACCAAGACTTAATTGAAGCATTGGACGAAGATGGAAACAAGGATTTGGTGGCTGCTATTGCGAATGCGGCAAGTGAAGGAACGTGCATTGAATTTTGTTTGGCGAGCTTCAATCACCCCCAAAGCGGTGCATTGAATCCCGACAACTTGGTGGATGGAGAACCTGCCATCATACGGCGTTCATTGGAAGGATTGCCCACAGATTTTCGGGCAGAATTTACAGATGGCATAGGTTTGACCGATCCCTGGGAAATTTCGCCCATTTGGGATCGAAACGAATATCTCAATTTTTGGGTAGTTCCTTCTATCAAACAAGGAACAGTCTTGGGTTTGGGGCAGTTGCCGAATGGTCCTTTCAATACAGATGGTATCATCATTCGGGCGCAAAACTTTGGCGCATCCAGTCCCGATTGTAGCGACTGTGAAGATTGTTTTCTTCAACCTGGCTATGATTGGGGGCGAACTGCTACCCATGAAGTGGGTCATTGGTTGGGTTTGTTCCATACTTGGGGAAACGAACTGAACAGTTGTGGGGAAGATGATGGAATATCGGATACTCCATTGCAGTTTGCCAACTCTGGAGAAATCGGATGCAATGTTGATGGGTTTGAAGTTATTCCAGACCCTTGTACGCCCGCCTCAGAAGGTGGAATTATGTACATGAATTACATGGATTATTCGGCAGATGCCTGTTTGATTTTGTTTTCAAATGGACAAGAAGCTGCCATGGAAGAGGTTTTACGAACAGGCTTTCGCTCCAATTTCGGGCTAAACGACTTGGAGAAAGTGAAATGTCAACCCATAACCATCATTCCTCCCATTGCAGATTTTGCTTACAGTCCCGACCCACTACAAATTTGCAATGTCAACGGAAAAATAGAATTCAAGGACATAAGTGAAGGTTATCCAACGCTTTGGGATTGGCGTTTTGAAGTGGTGAGTGGCGATATTGTTTTGGAAACAACGGTTTCGGAAAGTAAAAATCCAGTCATTGGAGTGCTCTCTGGTACTGGGGGCAGTATTGAAGTGAGATTAGAAGTAGGGAATCCTTTGGGTACAGATGATTTCACTCAAACCATTTCAGTCGAACTTACCGAAGAGGCTTGTCCTTCTTGCGAAGGAGGAGTTTTTGCGGGGGAAGATGTGATTATTTGCCCCAATGAAGCCATCACCCTTTCTGCCAGTTTGGGCGATATTGCCCCATCAGGAGCAGCTCTTGCCTGTGAGTTTTTGAGGTGGGAAGTGTCGGGATTTGAAGTGGGTACAAGTTCAAGTATTGAAGTAAATTCAAGCATTGAAGGAACGGTTTATTATACTGCTGTAGCGGATTGTCAAGGTTTTATTTGCAGGGATGAAGTAGCTGTCAATATATTGAAAAGCGGCGTTTCTACGATGGTGAACACCTTGGAGAATCCCTATGAAGTTTGCGGAGATGAAATTTCTTTTCAATTGACTTCAACAGGATCTTACCATTACGATACGGATAATCAAACTATTGCGTGGGGAATTTGGGTCATTGAAGACCCTTTCAATAGAACAGGAGTCCATTCTGCATTCTTGCCAGGCAGTCCGCCAAATGACGACGATGTATCAGACGATACCAATTTTATCAACTTCTATGGTACAGATGTGGAAGGAGCTACGGGCGAAGGAACAGTTGACTTGTTTGTATTTGGGAATGGAGCGACTTACTATTTTGCGCCGATTGTCATCAACAAAAACAATACTTATTCGGATAAATGCCTTGGAGTCAGTCCCAAAGGAACGTATGTCAAACAGTACCTTCCTTTGAGTACGGAACGAAGCTTCAATAGCTGTTTGGAGGAATCCGATGTCACGATTGAAGTCAATGGAGGACTGCCGCTCAATGACTTCAATGAAAATTATACTTTGAGTCTCTATACTGATGTTGCTCCAAACACAAATTTGATTCCAGACGACCAAAGAAATGTATCTTGGAATGACGCAGTGATTAATTTTGAAAGCTTGTCAATGGACAATCACATCTTGACGATTGAAGATGAATTGGGCTGTCAGGTAATCGAAAAATTCAGTTTGTTAGATTGTGAAGTTGCGGAATGGGAACAAATAGCCAATATCAATGGACTTCCTGTTCAATTGTTTACCGACAACAACGATAGGGTTTTGGAGGGAGCCGACGATTTTTGGGTCTTGGCAGAAGGGATGAGTATTGAGGCGGTCGAAGTGACGGGTTCTTTTAGTCGAACCAATGTGGCTGTTGCGAACAGTGTGCATGTGAAAATCAGCGTGGATGCAGACAATCAACCTGGAACAGAGGTGGTTTTTGAAGCCGATATCGTACCGAGCGACCCTTCAAACCCCAATTTTCACCTTCCTTTCGATACCCCACTGGAATTGTCTGCCAACAAATATTGGATAAGTATTCTTCCCAAAATGTCTTCTGTGGCTTATGGGCAATGGTTTTGGAATGCGAATGCAAATCAAAGGGGAGACGGAGCTTTGTATAGAGATCCTTCTGGTTTGGTGGGCGCTTCTGCAAATTGGACGAGCATCAAAGACAATGAATTGGCAAATCCCAATGCCAAGGACTTTTCTTTTGCGCTCTTGTCCAGTGCTTCGGCTGGCTCGATGGAAGTACTCGAAAACAATGCGGTATGTTGTGGTGAAAACTTGACCTTTCGTGTGGGTGATGCCCAATACGATTGCACGAGTTTTCGGCTGGCGTATGCGATGGCATCCTCAAATGATTTGACAGGTTTGGGGGCTGCGATTGAAGCGGGAAATACTTGGTTTGGAGACGAAAACGATGCTTATGAGTTTGACTTCAATTGTATCGAGGATTTTGAAGAAGGCACTTATTATGTCTTTCCATTTTTGGCAAACAAATACGAGGGCACACCAAAATTGCTCAATTCTTGCGGCAATCTGATGGGTGAAGGGCAGCAAATTACGTGGAAAAACTGCACGGCTTGTGGGATAGATGCGGGAACAATGCCTGCAATGGAGCAATGGATTTGCAGTGGTGAAAGAACGGATATTCAGACTTCAAATGCTATTTTGGGTGCGGAGAATGTATTGACCTATATTTTGCACAACAGCCCCAGTACTTCAATGGGACAGGTGTTTGCACAAAACGATACGGGATATTTTGATGCTTCGGATGTAGGGGCGAATTTGACTCTATACTATGTTTCAGCGGTTGTAGGGCCTGATGCAGATGGCAATGGAATTCCTGATTTTGAAGACGAATGTACAGTCATTGCAGCAGGTACGCCTGTTCGTTTTTTGAATGAGATTGCTTTTGAGGTCGAATATGATGTGAGTGCAAGCCCGAATAGAGTGGATGCTGTTTTTACCATCACAGGTGGCATTTCTGAATTGAATGCCTCCAATTATGGGGTCAATTTGGCTTCAATTGGAGTAGTGGAAAACACCCAACATGGAGTGCCTTTTGTGGTAGAAAATTTGCCGAATAATGCCATGCTCACCTTGGAGATTCAGGACGAAAACGACTGCTCCAATGTATTTGAATTTACAGACATTGCTCCAAGAAACCCCTTGTCTTTGGTGCTCCAACCCATTCCTACAAAAGATTTCCTGCAAATGAGTTTCACTTCCATAAAAACGGCAATGGCAACCATCAACTTGTATGGAGTCGATGGGCGTTTGCTTTTGCAGCAATTGCATCGAAGTGAATTGGGTAAAAATATTGTGGATTTAGATCTTCAATCTTTGCCGAGTGGAATGTACTTTTTGTCTTTGGAGTATGAAGGAGTGCGTGTGAATCGGAAGGTGGTGAAGGAGTAGTTTAAATTCAAATGCAAAGTACAAATTCAAGCTCAAAAAAACTTAACGACAGGCACATTGTATTTCAAAAATACCTACTTTAATGTTTTTTGCTTAAGTAGTTCGTCAACTTCATCTTGTTGGGTAGATATTTAACCGAAATCCTCCTATCCAATCAGAAGATTTTTACAAAATGACAAACACCACCTGTCATACTGTAAGTATCCTCTGAATAGAAATGACTAAATAATTATAAATCAAAGTCTTAAAAAAACAGTTTGTTTTTAAATTTTTTCCGAAATTTTGAAAATGCTTGGTTATCCGACAATACAACTTGATTAACTACTAAGTAACGGCAAAAAAATAACCTGAACGATTTTTTAGCTAACATACCCCAACCCCTTTCAAAAGGGGAATTAAGGTGTTCATTTATTTTTTCTTATTAATAAGTGAAAAAAAAAAAAAATAACCTACTGAATCCCAGTAGACTCTATT
>JBGCDY010000221.1:0-2426 GCA_045105835.1 Chitinophagales bacterium | reverse complement strand
GCATCTAGGTTTCCTTGCTTTTCTGCAAGAATTAAAGCGGAATTGAGGTAGGGAATAGACTGGTGTGGAAGGGTCTTATTCAACTCTCTTCCCAATTCAATCATCATGTCCATGCGCGCTCTATCATCTTGGAGCGTATTCAATAGCATTTTCAGGCTATCTGCAGGAGTATAGGCATTAAGTTGGGCAATATTGGATAAGCCTACAAATACAATTATCAAAAAGTGCAATAATTTCATGGCTTGTTATCTGTCACTAAGGTTGTGGAAATATGGGTATACAGCTTCATCCTAAGCCGCTCTAATTGATTCTATAGCAAAATATTTTGCTGCAAAAAATCAAAAATATCAGACTCAAAACTTTACTACAAGTATTTGTGGGCTTCCAGAATGGGGGGAAATTGGACTTAATGTGTGGGCTTAATTTGGGTAGGAATAGAATGCAATTGCAATAATCTAGCCAAAATACATTAGAGAATAGAGCTTGATTGAAGTATTCACTCCCAAAAAGAATTTGAAGTGATGAAATATTTTGTCATCCAAACACAGATTTACGGCTATTCTTTTTCAAAATCCGATTAAAACATTCGTTTTTTCTTAATAAAGGTTAATCCCCGTTAAAAAAAGGTGGGTTTAGTTAAATATTTTGCTGTTAGTATTTTTTTAGAATATATTAGCACTATCGTAAGAAAATAGACACTTTGCTTTTTTATCAACCACCCACCTAAAGCTTTTGTCCTGATTTCTTAAAAACCATTTGAGTCCATTCAAAACAGATGCCTTATATCGTTGTAAACAAACAATATAAGATATAACATTTTTCTTAGCACCTTTTATCGAAACCCAAATCATTCTTTTTAATGGTTGCCCACGAAGCAGCCAATCAGGAAAAAAATATTTAATTAACACATAAAACATTTCATACTATGAAAAAGGTACAATCATTTATTTGCGTAATTGCATTGATAATAAGCTTAAGTTCTTGTGAAAAAGAAGCCGTTAGTCCTCTTCAAACTCTTGATTTGAACCCAATCAGCACTTCTTCAACAGATTTATTTGTTCCAGATGGAGAAGCTATTATGGTTGTGGAAAAAACAGGTACTGTGATGCGACAGGATGGAAAATATATAATTCGTTGCGAAAAAGCGACTTATTTACCTACAGGCTTACCTGCGGAGTACAGTGGTCACAAATTGAGGGTCTTTTTTGCGGGAGAAGTACAAACAGATGCGCTAAATGAAGAAATAATTCCCATTGAACTTACAAAAATAACGGGTACAGATAGAACTGTCCCCCAAGTCTCTACCACAGCAACTGCATTAGACATAAGGGTTGAATAGACTCAGGTAGTAATAATTCAATAGTAAAGCTCCTCTGAAATGTGAGCAGATAATCAAGCAGTCAGCTACTCCAATTGCACTTGGAGTAGCTTTTTTATTGGAAAAATCTATTGTAAATCTTGGTTTTTATTTGGTATTTTGGCAACACTAATGCTGATATAAAATCTGATACTACAATGAATAACCTTGGTTTTTCCCCTCTTTTAATCTGTTTTCTCATTTCCATACTCTTTTCCTGCAATTCGCCTGAACCTGGAAACCAAAATACAATACCTACTTCTACCAGCAATGCTACAGAAGCAGAAATTACTCCCCAAAAGAACGCTACTAAAAATGCCTCCAGCCTCGAAGAAAAAACGAAAATAATTCGCAACCTCTACAAAGAGGTTCAAGATAACCTAAATAACTACACTGCAAGGAGTAAACCTTATACAGGAGAATTAGATGCTATCGTAGTTGGGGAACTGACAGGATATATCGCTGAAAATGAAGTCGTCAAACTAGTTGACAAAGCAGAAGAAGACCATGGACCAAGTAAAAATGAGTTTTATTTTGTCAACGGAAAATTGTTCTTTCTGTTTAGCCAAGTGAGTACTGTTGAAATGACCGAAAAGCCCAATATTCACGTCCGAGAACTTCGTCTATATTTTGATGAGAATAAAATTATTGATGCATTGGTCAAAACCAAAACCTTCAAGGACGGCGAGAAGATAGACATGAGCATCATTGCGAATAAAAAAGATGATTCCCTTATCAATTCAAATGAAGAATCTGAATATTATAGTGCGCTGGCATATAGAGCATTGGAGTTTTTCCAAGGCAAAGAAAGTTTTGATGAGTTTTATGGAGATAAATAAGAAATTTAAAGTGATTGGCTTTCAAGTTCTACTACTATTCTGGAAGATACATTCGCTTCAATAGTAGGGATTTTTCACCCTGAAAATGTGTGCTTACCCAGTAATGTCCCCACCAGTAAGTACTTGTATTCAACTCTACGACTTCGCCTGTATTCCCCTCCAATACTTCTACCAATTCTCCCCACTTATCATATACTTTTATCGTAACGGGTTGCAGTCCAAAAGTATCA
>JBGCDY010000220.1:0-8807 GCA_045105835.1 Chitinophagales bacterium | reverse complement strand
TCACCAAAGCCCATGTTTCCTTTGCATCCCAACCCCAATAACGCCCCCAGGATTCATTCGCCCAAACACCGCCCAAATACGTACCTACACTCACCATAAACAAACCGCCCATCAAGGTCAATTCGCTGATATAAGACATCTCTCGTACAATTCGCAGGATGTTTTGCTTGTTGGATTCGGTCAAGAAAATCATCAAAATCAGGTTAATCAAACCAATAATCGCCCCCAACATCAAAAATCCATAGCTTCCTGCCTCCAAAGACACATGAATCGTCAGCCAGTAAGACTTCAAAACTGGTACCAAAGGGGTGATTTCTGGGTCGAGATAACTCAACATTGCCACCAACAAAATCACCGAAGCCAATATCATTGTAGCTGCCAAAGCACCCAAAGATTTTCGGGCAAAAATCAGCCCTGCCAAAGTAGTCGTCCAAGCAATGTAAATCATCGACTCATAGCCATTACTCCACGGCGCACGTTCCGACACATACCACCGAATCCCCAAACCCAGCGTATGAAACACAAAACCCAAGACCAACAAAGCCATCAGAATCTTGTAAACCCGATTCATGTTCGTTTCGGGCTTGAAAACCGACAGAAACAAACACATCAAAAACGCCAAACCCAGCAACAGATCATAGATTGCCAAACGGTCAAAAGGACTCATTTCATTCAATAAAATTTCGGCTTGGGTTTGCAGTGAAGAAGGCATGACCGCAGCCCCTTTTGATTTTTGATAACCATCCAACTCCCCTATCAACTGATTCACATAGCTATAGTCTCCCTTTGCAGTAGCTTCTTGAAGCGCAGGCGCATAGGCTGCAAAAAAACGCTTTGCCACAGGCTGATTAATTGCTCCTTGTCCATGGTCTGCCATTGCAGCTACCCACGTATTGTTGGGGTCATTCGGCACAGGAATCAATTTCAACAAACGCCCTGAATACACCATCCCTGCAATGTTTACCCTTTCGTCCAGTTTCATCAATTCCTTCTCATACACGCCTCTATCTATGGGCTGCAAATTGTACGCCCTCCGAATATCGTCCTTGAATTTGTAGCCTCCCGTTTCTTCAAAAAAGTCGCCATAAGCAGCCACTCTTCCCGATACGCCCAATGCCTGATGTATTTTTTCGTGCTTGCCAATCTTAATCATCGGCACTTCCTGCCAATCTCGACTATTGCTGTACATGCCCAACAAAATTTGGTCTGCCGACAAACCATGTAAGCTTTCCTTGCCTGACAATTTTCGCAGTATCTCTCTTGATAAAGTATGCACAGGCTTCATTCGCCCCTTGTGGTCTTGCACGATGAGTTGGCTAAATTGGTCGGCATGTTCCGTCGACACGCTGTATTCTATCGGAATCGGATTCACCACCTTTTGAGCAAAGACAGCACTCGGAAAAATTCCCCAGCCCAAACACAACAAAACCGCAGCCGTTTGTGGACGCATTTTTTGCAACTTCTGACTCACCTGGTAGAACCTCGTTTTCTTGCTAAAAAAAGTCATCGCCATTCCTATCGTCAATAAAAAATATCCCAAATACGAAATCCATGTTCCCCAAAAATCATGGTTCACACTCAAGTAAGTTCCCTGCTCATCTTTGTCAAATGAAGACTGGAAAAAACGGTAGCCATCGTGGTCCAAAATATGGTTCATATAAATGCGGTGGTTCGCCTTCAAATTTTCTCGGTCATCAATCAATTGCACCTCACTTGCATAGGAAGCCGCACTGTTGGTACCAGGGTACTTCTCCAAAATAAAATCATTTAGTTTAATCGAAAAAGGCAGGTGAATGTCCTTTGCGCCATACCCAATCGACAAGCCCAAACCATCAATACTCTGAACCGTAGGTCTACCAGGAAGTCCTTTTTTGCCATACACATACATCTCCTTCGATTTGCCATTGACCTTCACCTCCATCAACAAAGCCGTCATGCTTTCGCCCTTCACCTTCTGTCCTTCCGAAATCAATTCTACGCTGGCTTGTGGGTGAAAATCCCCAAACACAAAATTATTGACTCCATCAGAATACAGCGAGCGCAGCATCAACATATTGTAGTTGGCAGAAGGAAAAATCGTGTCTTTCTTTTGGGTAGCCATCACCGTTTGCTGCAATACCCGATTCGCCTTTATCAACAAAGAATCATTGCGGTACGCCAAATTTATTGCATCTGCAATTGGCTGTTCATTAAAATTGTAGAGTACATTTCGATTTTTTTTGGATTCCCCCTTGTGGATAAAATACTCCTCTCGCCCCGACAAACCCGCCACCACAATCTTCAATGTTGGCTGCCCGTCCAAGCTTTCCTTCAAAACTTGTTTGGGATTCGGAATAAAATCTTTTACCTCCACTTCAATCAAATCATTCCCAATCAAATAAGATTCATGCCAATTGTTATTGCCCAAAGTAGCAAACAAAACAGGCTCATCAAATTGGTATTTATTGCCTTTTTGCAGCACCTCAAACTTCAAATAAGTATCCGCAGACAAAAAACTATTGGAAGCACTGTTCTCTCGAATGTGCATGATGCCTTCAAAACCAAAATACCTCGTCACACCAGCTCCCAACAAAATAACAATCATCGAAAGGTGAAAGGTCAGTACCGTCCATTTTTTCTGTTGTACCAATCGGAATCGGGTAATATTGACCAAAATGCACGTCCCAAACAACACCAACAACAACTCAAACCACTGAGATTTGAAGATGACCTTTTGGGCAGAACTCGTACCGAAATCGTTTTCCACAAAAGTTGCAATGCCTATTGAAGCCGCAAACAAAATCATATACAATCCCGCAGCCCTTGTATTGAAGAGTGGGTTGAGAGTTTTCTTAAAAAACTGCAAAGCATTGTTGAATTGACTTGATCCATTTTTTTGAAGTGCTTCCTCTATTTTTTTTGAAGAAGAAAGGGGGCGAATAAAATACGCTTGTATTTTACCTATGATTTTGGGTTTGACGGTGAAATTGTTCATTTTTTATTGGGGATGTGATACGGGTTATGAATTAATGGCTTTTGATTCTGAACTGTCGAATTCATTCGAGGGTGTACAATAAATGTGCAAGCATACATACGAATCACTAATCACAAGTTACCAGTCACTAAAAACCTCTTTAGCTGCCAAAATGGGGATGCTGATGTATTTCTTTTCGAGGTAGTTCACCACCTGTTCCAAAGTCGCACGAGACTCCGCATCCATTTTGTCAATCCGTTTTTGGAATACAGACTCCATCGCTTTTTCTCGGATAGCCTTGATTCGGGGAGGAATCACCGAAGCCATCGCCCTTTCAATCTTTCGGTTTTGAAGCATTGAAGCAAACTCCTCTGCCATTTTTGATACAATCACTTCTGCTTTTTCAAGCTCCTTCTTTCTCAGTTCCAGATTTTGTGCCGCCAAGAATCGCAGTTTTTCCACTTCAATATAATCCACAGGAAATTGCTGGATGATTTGGGGGTGAATGTCATTGGGCACAGCGAGGTCAACCACCGTTTTGGGCGTTTTTTCTCCTGCAAGCAGAAATTCGTACAAATCGGGTCGAATCATGGCTTCAGTTGAACCAGTGCAACTAATCAAGACATCAAAGCCGCCTTGAAAAACAGTCAGTTCCTCCAAAGAATAAGCGCAACCACCTACCTTCCCCACCAATGCCTCCGCATTTTTCAAGGTGCGGTTGAAGATGCTGAATCGGTGATAACCATACTTCTTCAAAATCTTCAAAGCAGTACTATTCGTTGTTCCTGCTCCAACAATCAAAAAACGGGTATTTTCGGGAAGCTGCTTTTTCAGTAAGAATTTCATGGCAAGTGCCACCACTGATACAGAGTTTTCGCCAATTTTGGTGTGGGTATATACTTTTTTGGCTGTAGGAATCGCCATCTTCATCGCCAATCGGATGTGGTCTTGGGTGAGTTCGTATTTTTTACAATAATCATAGGCTTCCCGCAATTGTCGGGTGATTTCTCGTTCGCCCACCACCAAGGAATCCAAAGAAGCTGCAATCGAAAACAAATGCTGAATACTCGCCATTCCTTCATACTGAGCCACGACATCCAACAAGCCTCCCAAACACACTTCGGGAATGTTGGGATGCAGAAGTGAAAAGAGTCGTATAATAAAAACATCGTCCACCTCTTGTTCTGTTACCAACAAGAAAGTCAAACGATTGCAAGTCGCCAAATACAAGAGTTCGTCTATATTCAACGCCGTTTTGACCTGCTGCAATAGCACCGCCAAAGCCTCTTTGTCTTGACCAACAGTAGGAATGTATTGACCAATATGGTTGATATTGGCAGTCTTGTGGGTAATGGTTATCAGCTTGAATTTATTCACTCGGTATCTGCTTTGTTTGATACAAAGATATTCTACCAAAGGGTATCTTGCCAACCAAAGTAAGGTGCAATCTTACGGCTTCAAAAAGTGATATACTATACGTTTATTTCTCCAAAGTACTCCTTCAAACCTTTAATCCCGTCCAAAGAAGCCCCCAATCTTTTTGCCTCTCGAACACCAGAAAGCAAAGCCCCATGTACATAGGACTGCCCTTCTATAGAAGTCGCTTCACCTGCAAAAAACACCTTATTTTGAAGAGGTTTTGTCATCAGAATGATATCTTCAATAATGTCATCATTCGCGCTATAACTGTAAGAACCATTGAAGAAGGGATCTTTTGACCACCTCGTGATATGGTAATCCACAAATTGGAGGTCACTGACATTGAAGGCTTTTTCTAAAGTAGATAGGGTCATTTTCAAAATTTCGGCATCTTCCATTTCCTGCAATCGCTCCGCAAATTGCGCCGAATAAAACAGCACCAAAGTTGGAATCCCTGCGGTAGGTGAAAAATCTATTGTCAGCGGAAACTCTAATTCACTTAGGTTCTTCCCCAAGAAAAATATCGTTTTTTGGTCGTTCCAAAAAACTTCTTCAAAGGTCAAAATCACCTTCTCTAAGTTTCCATATCCAAAATCATGGATGGCTTTCAACTTGGATTGGGGTAAAGATGGAATGAACTGAATCGTTTCTTTTTTCAAAACGCCCAAGGGAACAGTCAAAATCATTTTTTCACACTCAAATACTTCTTGATGCGTGGTCAACACGACTTTCTCCCCTTCGTAGTTGATAGCAATTACGGGCTGAGAAAGTCGAATATCTAAGTCTTTCGCCAACATATCCACCAATTGCCCATACCCTTTGACCAACAAAGCATCGTTTTCGGATGCGTTTCCGAAGGTGTTCAGACAACGTTCATCAGACAAGGAAATATTTCCAATAGAAGCAGCATAATCGGTTTCGAGCAAGGCAGAATATAAAAATCGAACCAGCCGTGATTTCTTGTCACTCCAATTTTTATTGCCGATGTAGGAGTCAATAAAGTCTACCGTCTTTTTACCTCCTTGATTTTCCTGAAAATAATCGGCTGCTGCCTCTCTCGCATTCTCCGCTTCCAATAAATATTCATGCTTTTGAAAACCAATTTCTCTTGTATTCTGCTCGTCCCAAATTGAAAAAGAATCATAAACATCTTCAACCACTTCAAAACCATAGGCTTCTGCAATAAAACGCAAGGGGTTTCCATCGCTGTAATGTATCCACGAAGCTCCTGCATCCAAACGAGCCGTTCCCAAACTAACCGTATGTGTTCGTCCTCCAATTCGGTTTTTCGCCTCCAATACCATAACCTCAAAACCGCTTTCATGCAGCAATTTTGCAGCAGTCAAACCCGCTATACCTGCGCCAATTACGATGATTTTTTCTGCCACTCGATTAAGTTCATTTCAATAAAGAAAAACGCCACAATCCACAAGAAGGCATCCCAAAATTCGAGAAAATCTCCAAAAACACCCCAGTAAACTGCTGCAAATAACAAGATACAATATAGTGCGTTCTTGATGTACTTGCTAAAGAAGAAAGTTCTGCCTACCAGCCTGTTTTTCAATTGCAACCACACATCTACCTCCAATACTATCACGACCAATATCCACGCCAAAGAATTCAGAATATCTACACCTGTCAACCAAAAAGTCTCGTTTAAAAAAACATTGTCGGTATACACTGCCTTTGCCGTATGCCGAAAAAACTGCTCTCCTTTGGCGAGTGTGCTGCAATCACTTGCGCCAATGGTTTTGAATTCGTCCAGTTCTATCATCCAAGATTGCCCGACCACCTCACACAAACCTCCAATCGTTACACTTTCAAAACCTTGCAGCCAAATCCATCCCCCCATATAGCCCCACAAAGAGGTCAATACGATTGCATAGCAGCCCCCTCGAATGAGCATAAAAAACCATTGAAGTCCCTTTTTGAGTTTTTCAATTGGAATCACATAGGTCTCCAATTCAAAAAGAATCAACAAAACCGCCCACGCAGTTGTGTCTATTGTCGATACATAAGCTGAAATCAATTCTGCAAAACTGTATTCTCCATCAAGTCTATGAACAGCAGCATTCCCTTCCTTTATCAAAAACAAAAATACATTGGTCAATACTGCCAAATAAACGCTGTATTTGAAGATTTGATACCAGTTTATTTTATTCGTTTTCATTTTAAGCATTCTTTATGTAGGTCTATCTTCCTACAAAAACCCCATAGGTTTTCAAAACCTATTACAGTGTAACAGAAATTATTTAATACTCTTTCAAAACTAACGTAACCCACCCCAACCCCTCCCAAGAGGGGAATTTACTGATAGTGAGAAAATTCCCCCTTTGAAGGGGGCGAGGGGGATGTTACACCAGTTTTGGCATATTGTCAAAAAACTTTCATTACAGTTTACTATGGGGTTTCAGTTATAGAATTTCACCAGCTTCTCTAAAAATACACCCTTCCTTGTACCCCAATGCTAATCGGACGATTGGTCGAAAATCTCGTTCTATCGGGTAGTGTTCCGACAAAAGATTGAATCGCTCCAAAATTGGCTTGTGTGTTGGTGAGGTTGTTTCCAAAAAATGAAATTTCATAGTTTGGAAACTGTATTCCCATTCGGGCATTGACCAAGGTGTAGGCGGGATAGATGCCTTCGGGATTTTCTTCGGGCGTATACGTTCCCAACCGTTCTCCTGTATGTTGGAGATTGGCAGAACAATAAAAAGAAGAAACATCACTCAGTGCTTTGGTATAAGTAGCTGAAAAATTCCCAGTGATTTTGGGTGAATACAGAATCACATCCTCTACTTCTGCCTCCAAAAATTCGCCTCCTTCGCTAATCACAGGGTTCAACAAACCGATTCCTCCACTCAATTCCAAATGCTCGTTTGCCTTGTACCGAACATCCAACTCAAAGCCCTTGGTATTTGCCGCGCCAACATTGCTCGAATAGCCCCATCCACATTCCAAAAATCGGTATTGAATCAAATTGCCCCAACTGTTGTAAAAAATAGCCGCATTCGTCACCACACTTCCATCAGCCCAAACGCTTTTGAAGCCCAGTTCATAGTTCCACACATAATCACTCGAAAAAAATCGAGGGAAACTCGTTCCTGTTTCCTCCAATTCTTCTTGACAAAAAGCAGGTAGATTCTCATTGATGTCGCCCAATCTAAAACCCTTGACCACTGTGGCATACATCAATTGGTCTTTGTTCAATTCATAAGTCAAATTGAATTTGGGATTGAAGGAAGCTTCTGTTTGTGTGTCAAAAAGCCCCAAAGGCATGAATCCAAAATCTGCTCCGTCCTCTTCAATGTCTTTTTCATTGGACACATTGAAGTATCGGAATCCAAAAGTGGCTTTCAAACGACTGCTAAGGTCGTAATAAAGTTGTCCAAAAAGGGCAACTTCTTTTTCTTCAAAAAGCCCCTTATAGCTGTACCAAGGACTGTCCAGGGATTCCATCACATGGTCGTAGTCCCAATCACAATCGGGGCATTCTTCGGGGTCGAAGGCATTGTCTGACAATAGATAAGCAGCCATTCCAGGTCGCTCATCCAAATAGAGCCAATCCTCTTTTTCGTGGCGGTAATATCCTCCCAACAGAAAGTTGAACTTGCCATTGAAGTCTGATTCATAGCGCAATTCTTGCTGAAAAAGCTGTGTGCCTACACTCCGAACAATATCGTCTGCCCAGATAGCATCTCCCTCATCAATACTTTCATCCTCATACTCTATCCACCAAACCGTATTGATGTCAGAGGCATCTTCTACCTCCGAATACCAGCGGTCTAAATAGGAAGTACTGGACACCAATTTCCCTTTGCCCAGTTTGAATTCCATTCCGAGGCTGTAATGCGTCCACTCATCCTCAAAGGTTTCGCCCAGTCCCGTATTGCTGTTTTGGACAAAACTGTTCACATCGCCTTCCGCAAAATCATAGCCATCCCCTTTTTCTCTTTGGTAAATCACTTTTGGGATGATGGAAATGTTTTTGGTGGGATAGAAACCCAAACTGGCATTGAAGCCATAGTTTCTTTTGTCGTCCACATTTTCTACCCTTTCGGTTGAGCAATTGGGACAAGCATCCGTCATTGCTTCAATAGGGTCGCCATAAAAATCTTCGGTCAGTTGAGTTTCAGCATTGATGATTTCTACGTCTGTGTTCACCACTCGGTCATAGATTCCAGAGGTGAAGTCATAGTATCCCGAAACCCGAAAAGCCAGTTTGTCGGAAATGGGCTGATTGAAGACTCCATTGAGTCCATAATTGAAGTCTCCTTCCTTGACAGAGGACAAAGACATTCCTACATTTCCTTCTTGTTGTTTGGGGTTGGGGCGGTTGGTATTCACTTTGACTGCACCTGCCATTGAAGCAGAACCATAGAGTGTTCCTTGAGGGCCTTTCAGTATTTCTACCTGTGATACATCAATCAAGTTG
>JBGCDY010000219.1:0-7885 GCA_045105835.1 Chitinophagales bacterium | reverse complement strand
GGCAGTGTGGATGTGGTCAATCAAAGTGCCTTCTGAATTGGCTTGTTTACACATCACTTCAACACCCAATTCTTTGCCCAATTCGATACATTGATTGTTGACATCCTCCAAGGTTTCGTAGCCATAGATTTGGGGCTCTCTTTTGCCGAGTAGGTTGAGGTTGGGGCCGTTTAGGAGTAGAATTGATTTGCTCATGTCTGGTAAGGGATGAATGAAAATTGAAGGTTTTTATTGAAGTTTCCCAAAAATAAAAAAAGATGTGCTGGATTTGGTGAAAACCCAACACATCTTTTTGTCTCTTTTAAAATATTTTCAGAAAATCAACCACCCAAATTGTTCATTAATTGCATTTGAGTTTTTGATTTGAATTTTTCCTATTTGCCTTCTTCCTTTAGCAAGGCATCACTACTTGCAGCCGTTTTCATACGAGCCACAAAGTTGTTTCGCTTGGTCATTGGAGCGAGCATGTATTGATAAGCAAGCCCTCGTTTTTTGTCTGCTTTCATGCGGTTCTTTTCCTTCATGTCGGCTATTTGCTGGTTGAATTCTGGCTCAGAACTTAGAATCATCATTGTACCTTTTTTGTAGGTGAAATAGTACCAAGGACGTTTGCCTCCTTCGTCTGGCTCCAACTCAAAATAGATGTCGAAGTAATCTCCGCTTCTTCTCAAACCAAATTCGATGTAACCATCAATCATCCTGTTTACATAACGTTCGCCCATAAAACTCACCCCAATTGGTCCTGCTGTGCGAACTGTTCGGGTACTGGTGTCAAAGACCATTTGAAGGTCGGTGAAAAGGAAACTTTGATCCAAACCTTTGAAACGTTCGGGAAGGTAACCATATTGACCTACTACTCGTTTGAGTTCTGTCACGTCTTTTTCGTTTGCCAATTCGATAGCAGCATTCAAGAAACCCGCTTTGGAGTAATCCACCTCATCTGCCTCTCCATTGTAGTAGCGAAAGGCTTCCCCAACGCTCTCCAATAGTTTTTCATCGAAGTGAAAATCAATACCCAATACGATATCGCTAAAATTGAATTTGCCCGTTTTCATTTCATTCACAAGCCTACCTGCTGCATCCACTTTGACCATTCCGAAGTCACCAAACGAAAGTCGTCCATCTGTTACAACTTGATTGGCTTCATCCAACAATGTGAAAACACCTCCTTGAAGCGATTCTCCACTCAATTTTTCCTTACTTGCCACTTGATACATGTTCTTTTCAGCGTTGAAGTTCAAGTCACCTGTACCTCTAAAAAGCACGACATCCAGAGGCGTACGTTTTTTGGTCAAAAATGCACTGTATAAATTCAAGGAATCCATGTCCTGCAAGATTCCAAACATCAAGGTGTCCTTTCGTTCTCCAATAGGATTGGTCACATCCATTTGGATGTTGTCGGGATCAATGGCATCCTTGAAGGAAAACCACTGAGCATCCAATTGAGGCGACAACAATTCCAACTTGGCAAAGCCATCGAAAATAAGGAATTGTTCTCTTGAATCCAAAATCGCATTTCCTTTGTAGTCTATGTTTTTACTGAGTTTAAATTCTTGATCTTCTGGCAAGTTGGTAGCTCCATAGGTGTAGTATTTGTCCTTCAATTCTGGTTTGTCTAACTCATTTGCTTCGTCTTTGGTGTAGGCACGAGTCGTCACCATGTCAAATTTAATTTTTTGCTTTTTGAGATTCTTGCCTTTGTAGCGGTAAGTTCCCGAAGCTTCAAATTCGTTGATACTCTTTATCTTGACTTCTACATTGCTCAACTTGTGGTATTCATTCAAGGTATCACAAACAATCAATGCCCGCTCCAATGGCTGAACATCTGCCTCTGGATTGATGAGTACTTTGGTGTCGTAAGGTCGAATCTTTGCATCTGCAATGTTGATGAAAGGAACACCGTCAATTTGAATCGTGTTTTTCTCCAAGTTTACTACGCCACCAGATGCTTCAAACTTCAATCCACCTTGGTCGGGGTGCATGGATTCAAAGTAATTGCTGGAACTGTTTTCAGGCATCCGTATGTTGATGAGCTTCTCATTGATAACCCAATAAAATTCACTTGCTGTTGTTTTGAACTGGTTGTAAGGCAATACAATAGGAATGTTTTCGCCATTGGCTAAAAACTCTCCAATCATATCATCCATGTCTACCCTTGACTTTACGTTGTAAGAGTTGAAGGCAACTTTAGCAACCTCTTCGTTCTTGATGACCACATCCGAAGAATCGGACTGGAAAGTACTTGAGGTAAAAGAAAACTCATTGGCTCGAATAGAAGCTTGTGCCATATTCATGGTTCCATTTCCCTTCAATCCCTTTGAAGTCAGCAATAAATTCCCCCTCAAAGTCACCTTGTCTTCAAACATGGCAAAGGGTTTTTTATTCTGCATTTTGACCATCATGCTATCGCTTTTGGGCAGCCATTTCACGTTTACAGCACTGTTGTGTGCGCTCGGGAATTCGACATTGTTCACTTTCGTTCGTTCCATCGAAAAGGTATCTACCTTTGCCATCATGGAGTCGGGGAGGAGGTTGAATTCTTCTGATTCGAGGATACTGGATAGGTAATCAATGCGTCCTGTACTTTTCATACCATTGTTACTCATCGCAATGCTTCCTGTAAATGTACCAAGTCCGTAAATGGGATAGCCATTCACATTGGTTTCTTCGGTAAAACCAAGTGATAAATCTTCCTGCAATTTGGCTTCTTGTTCAAAATCGGGGAAAATACCACCACTGACCATCGTCCCTGCAAAATTGAGCTGCTCAGGCATGATCTCGTCCAAATCCTCAAACTCAAATGGATTAAGCTGGAAATAGAATTTTTCTTTATCATAAGCCCCGTCATAGAGCTTGTCGCTGTTGTAATATAAAAACGAATTTTTATCACTCACAAAACGAGGGTAGGAGGGATAACGTTCCAGTCCTGATTTATTGTTTTCCTTATCAATAAAGAGCGTTCCACTCACATCTCGTACCATCGTTCCAATGGGAGCAAGCCCTTGTACCGTATTGCTTTTTCCTGTTTCGTCGGGTACATAAATCTGCATTTTATCTACCGAATCGAGTTTGATGGTGAAGGGGTCGTAATCAAAAAAGAAATTCTTACCCGAGAAATCTACTCGTCCTGCAACTACCGTTCCGTCAATTTCCATGTTTCGGTTGCGCTTTACCCGTATCAATTTTTCATGCGGGAAAATCATTACCTGCTGTGAATCACTCAATGCAACCCGTTCAACACCTGTTACCAATAATTCTTTGGTATCCAAGTCTAATTGTGCATTTTCTTGGTCCGCTCTATCTACTTCCGACACCAATAAAATACGGTCATAATCGGTTTCTCCTTTACTCGAACGAAGATAATGCAATGCCTTGTCACGAATCGTAATCATGTTTGTAACACCATCATAGTAAATGAAGCCATCTTGAACGAGGTCAAAAATGGTGGCTAAAATATTGGAAGTCTGGAATCTTGGACTCAGTAAAGCTGCAAACCTATCCGATTCCAAATGCCAAGTTCCTCCTTCTGCAATTTCGCCGAGTTTCCGAACGGGGTCAATCCCTGTAATGACTGTATATTTCGCCATTCGGTCTTTCTCATAGAGGTTGAAAGATTCAAAAATAACCTTCAAGTCTTTTCGGAGGGAAGCCATTTTGAAGTCAATGACAGGCGTATTGATTTTCCAGAAAATAGCATCTACATTGGCCTCCAATTGGTGAAAAGAAGACATGTAGGCAATTTGAGAACTTGCCTTAGAATCACGTACCATTTGAAGCTCCTTCTCCAGAATATTGTATCGGAAGTTCAAACTTGGGTGATAGATGGAATCCTGTGCAAAATAGACCGATACCGAAGTGGTAATAGAGTTGATTTCCTGGTCGGGTTTGACCCCAAAACGGCTTGATTTTGCCGCCATGATGCGCCGTCCATCTTCTGAAAAGAAGTTGAAGACTGCCTTTTTTTCGTCCGTTCCAAATCCAATGATTTTTTCTCCCTGCAATCCAAAACCGCCCACAAACTCTAATTGAGGAGCAATATTGGTCATGTGGAGGTCTGTCTCGTAAGACAAAAATTCAGGATAACGGAAAGTACCCTGGACTTTTGCAGACAATTTATCTGTTAGTTTTCCTTTCAATGGACGCTGGAAATAAGTTTTGTGGTAAAAAAGTGCATCTTCCACCACATAGTCATTTGCCTTCAAATCAATGTCATACGAACCTATTTCGACATAGACATTGTTGGGATCAAAGCCCAAACGTTCCCAAGTTACCTTACCTGCTTTTCCTTTCCACATATTGTCCATCGGGAAAAAACTTCCTTTGGTATTGATGATTCCCATCGTATCCTTTGCAGTGTAGGCATAGAGACTGGCTTCTTCTACAATCAATTCTGGTACCTTATCTGTAAATTTGAAATTGTAGTCTACCATTTGAATTTCCCACCTTTTCCCTCGTGTTTTGTAGAGAGAAAAGTCTTCAAAAAAAGTATTGGAGAAATCCACAAATTGTATCCAATCTCGGAATCGAGTTTGTTGTATGTTGGAAGTGATTTGGCTCAAAATGCCATGCCATTCAGTGAATTTTTGGTCATCACCACCTGATTTTACAAAGCGGTTTACAGCGTTCACATAGTTGAATAGATGTGGGTAAGTACGCATTCTTTTTTTGAATACCTCATTGACGGTATTGATAACGGCAGTTTGGTTATCAGCGCCTATTGCGCCATTTATATTCGCAACAAACTGTGCAGCAGCTTCTTGCCCATCCTCACGTTTGGATTTTTCAAAAAGATCCTTGATTTGCGTGGAGAATTCTCCAATATCAGTAGAGAGTTGCTGAACTCCTCTTTGAGCGAAAATGGTTGTTGGGGATAAACAAAGAAGAATGAGTAGGAAAGCAATTGCAGAAGAAACTTGTTTCATGCTGTTTATATATTTATCTAAGCTGTTTAGCCATGAAAACATAGGAGTTTCATGGTTGTTTTGTGAATATTTGCCGTAGAGAAGGCTTAGGGAAAACTCAAATTCAAGGTTCTAAATGCTACTTCCCAAAAAGTGGAAGCTGCAAAAATAAAAGAACTGAAAATTGTTTTTTATTCCTAGCTTATGGCTTTTTAAACGTCATAACTACCCAATCGTTTCGTTGAAAAGTATCTATGTGCTGCAATGAGCAGTTTTTAGCTTCTTGTGCAATGCTTTCTGCATCGGTATGCAAAATGCCACTCAATATGACTAAGCCATTGCTAACCAACGAATCGGATAAGATATTAATGCTACTTAAGAGAACGGGTACATTAATATTTGCAATAATAACGTCAAAATGGGTATCTATTATATCTTTCTGGTTGCCTAAAATAGCGGTGACATTGCCAATTTGGTTAGCGGTGGTGTTTTCGAGGGTATTTTGGTAAGACCAAGGATCGTTGTCAATGGCTTTGATGGATGTTGCACCCAACAAAGAAGCCATCATTGCGAGAATCCCTGTTCCACAACCAAAATCCAATACTGATTTTTGGTGTAAATCAATGTCCAACATTCGCTTTAATACAAGGTAGGTTGTTTCGTGGTGTCCTGTGCCAAATGCCATTTTGGGTTCAATCACAAGTTCGTAATCAAACTCTTGGTCAATTTGGTGAAAAGGTGCTCTAATGAGTATGGTGTTGTCCACCATTACTGGTGCAAAATTGCTTTCCCAAAGTTTATTCCAGTTTTGTTCCTGCATATCTTCGACATTCGATAGTTGAATGCTTACTTGTGCCGAATAACGGTCAATTAATTGCAGGATGGGGGCTTTATCATAATCCTTTGTTTCTATATACGCTTTTAATCCCTCATTGTTTTCTTCAAATCCTTCATAGCCGAGATAAGACAACTCGGCTATAAGGACTTCAATATAAATAGGATTGGTTACTTCAAAAGCCAGTATTTTATAACTGTTCATATTTTGTTGATTGATAGATGGTTGAAAGGTTTGTAGGTAATCAGTAGTTCAACTCTAATAAATTACCAAACACCAATTACCATGTATGAATCACTAAATAACGAATGAAAATTAAAATAAGAATTAAAATGAAAAAACAGCTTCTTGTTCAGATAGTTGGGAATTTCGAAAATAAAACTTATTTGTTTGAGTGTTAAGTAGTAGGACGAAATTAGCTTCAATCAATAAGATTGTTAATGTTTTGACCCTAAGGATTTGAAGTCTCACATCCCTTTTCTGTTTTCCTATTTACTAAGCTGTTTTCTTGGCATCTTCCAAGAACTTCGCCAAACCAATGTCCGTTAATGGATGATTGAGCAAACCTAAATAGGCTTTCAATGGGCAAGTCACAACATCTGCACCCAATTCAGCACATTTGGTGATGTGTAAAGGGTTGCGGATAGAAGCAGCTAAAATCTCGGTTTCAAAACCATAGTTGGCATAAATTTCAACGATTTGATTAATCAAATCCATTCCATCCCAAGTAAGATCGTCAATTCGCCCGATGAAAGGAGACACATAGGTTGCGCCCGCTTTTGCAGCCAAAAGTGCTTGACCTGCCGAAAAAACCAACGTACAATTGGTACGAATGCCTCTACTACTCAAATGGCTGATGGCTTTGATCCCCTCCTTAATCATTGGGATTTTTATGACAATATTGTCAGCAATTTCGATGAGTTCTTCCGCCTCATCTATCATGCCGTCAAAATCGGTAGAAATCACCTCGGCACTAACATCTCCATCTACCATTTCACAAATCTGACGGTAATGATTCAAAACTGCGTTTTTGCCTTTAATGCCTTCTTTTGCCATCAAGGAAGGGTTAGTGGTGACACCATCTAGAATGCCTAATGCAAGACCTTCTTTAATTTGAGCCAAGTTGGCAGTACAAATAAAAAATTTCATTTAAAAGGGGTTTTTGGAACTTAAATTCAATAAAAATAAACAATAAAATGCTAAATTGTCTTATTAGAAGGGTAATTCGTCATTTTCAATAATGTCTTCTTCATAAGTTGGCATCGAACCACCTGTCTCTTGTGTAGGAGCCTGTGCATTAGGTGCTTCTGTTTGTTTGGCTTCAATTCGCCAAACTTGAAGGTTGGTGAAATAGATTGTTGGATTGCCTGGCTTATTGTATGGTCGTCCCTTGAGATCAAAATGAACAGTTACTTCCATTTCTTTGCTATAGGCATCCAAAATAGAGCAGTTGTCTTGAATCAATTGAAATTTTGGATATTGTGGATAGTTGGAACCACTGTCTATTTCCAAGACAAATTCTCTTTTTTGAAAAGAAGCTGTAACTTGCTGAGCATCAAAAATTTCGTGTATTTTTCCATCAATTGTTAATGACATAGGAATTTGTTTTTATGTTCTATTAATGATTAAACCATTACAAAAGTACATATTCATTTGGTGTAGAGAGATGAAAAAAGTCATTTTTTAAAAAAATAGTGATTTTTGATTTTATTGGTGATTTTTGAAACTCTTAGAGACAAAAAGAGTAAATTAATGAATGGTTATAATGTACACGCAAAAATTAATCGGCAAAAACTTGCTTATTTGATTAATAATATTATTTTTGCGCCGCTATTAACCAATGTTGATATAATTTAATATAAGTATTAAACTAACATTAAAAATTTAGACCTATGTTTTGGACCTTAAAATTGGCAAGTGAGTTATTAGATGCTCCTTGGCCTGCAAGTAAAGATGAACTATTGGATTATGCCATCAGAACAGGGGCTAGTGATCCAGTTCGCCAAAACCTTCAAGAGTTGGAGGAGGAAGATGAAATTTATGAAACAATTGAAGATGTTTGGCCAGATTACCCTCGTAAAGATGATTTCTTGTTCAACGAGGATGAATACTAATACAAGATCTTAGATTATTGACTAACGTGTTTTTT
>JBGCDY010000218.1:0-7323 GCA_045105835.1 Chitinophagales bacterium | reverse complement strand
TTTATTCCTGACTGATCCAATACCGCAAGTGCCTCTTCTGCTTTTTTAATTGATTTGGAATACGCTGATAATTTTGAATACACGTTTCCCGTTTCATGGAAAATAAAGGCAAGATAAAAACTATTCGGGTTATTCGCCAGAAAGGTGTTTTCTGCTTTTTGCAGATAGAGCAATGCTTTTTTATAATTTGCTTCTCTCTTAAGGATTAAACCGAGGTGATAGTAAACATTACCAAAGCTTCTGTGAGTGACAGGTAGAAGTTTTTGATAGATACCCAATGCCTTTTCTAAATAATCCTTGGCTTGGGTATAATCATACATGAAAAAGAAAATAATTGCTGTGTCAACATAAATATGTCCAAATAGAATCAATGGGCAGTTGGGGAGTTCATGGGCTATGGACAATGCCTTTTCGGCATATCTGATATCATTTCCATTCTCCTGACTATTTATAACTTGCCCCAAGAGAAAATAAGATTTGACAGTCCCAAGGTGTTTCTCGCCAAATAAATGGAGGTTGATTTCAAGTGCCTTGTTGATATGCTCTTTTGCCAATTCAAGTTGATGGGTTTCTATGCCATGATTCGTTAGACCTATGTACGCTTCTGCCGCCATTTCATTCACTTCTCCATACAGTGATTTGGAAATAGCCAGACTTTTATGAAAAAAATCTGATGCTTTTTGAAAATCCTCATCATAAAACTGATAATGTCCCCAGGATAAGTACACTTCCGCCATCTTCTCCTCCACCTCCCACTTCTCAAACAATTCCATCGCTTCCTTCAATGCCTCGACAGTAGGTGCATCGAAAACATCCAACTCTACATTGGGCTTTGTTTGTTCTAACAACATTTCTGCTCGTTCCAAATCCTTTACTCTTGTATTTGCCATAGGTGTAATATTCCTCTCAAATTGTATTTCAAAAAATCAAAACCATTGATAATAAACAGAATAGATTCTATTTTTCCACTACTTTCTGTTCACCGTTTCCTCCCTTCCCAAACAACACAAAACCACTCCAAGCCTTCGGACTCATGCCTTGCTTCTTCAATAATTCCAACTTCGCCTTTTGAAGGGCAGTTGAATAATTTTCTCCCTTCAAAATATGGGTAAACAAGAGTTGGGTCAATTCACTACTCGCTCGGTCATTCACTTTGAAGAGTGTCGAAACCACATTCTTCGCTCCACTCGCCAAAAAACCTCGATTGACCGCCATCATTCCTTCTCCTTTGTGCAATTCTCCAATTCCACTTTCACAACTACTCAAAACCACCAAATCGGCACTCATCGGAATCATCGCCACTTCCTTCATGTTTAGGATACAGTCTTCTACAGCCGTTTGCTCTATACTCCTTTCCTCGTCCATTGTTTCCAATATGCCATTTTCTGCCTTCTGTTTTGCGCCCACGATTTGCTGTTCGCTGTCAGAAGCCAAGACCAAACCTGATAACTCAGGGTACTCGTGGTTCACTATACCATGTGCTGCAATCAATACAAAACGACTTTTGCCAATTTGTGCTTCGAGGTTGCTTTTGTTGGCTGCTTCGTACAAGAAGTTTTGACTCTCGTGTCCTTCTCGTTCAAAGAGTTCGGCTATATTTTCTACTTCCGTTTTGGAATGCGGTAAATGCACCCAAGTACCATCACTTCGCACCGCATTGGAGCGATTGACAGCCCTTGCATGCTCCGATTGAAGGGATTCCAAGGCTATTTGTTGGTTAGTAGAAGAGGAGCTGTAAACGGGGGCAAAACCTGTGAAGGTCATTTCGATAGGTGCAGACTCAGCTATTGGAACTTGTTGAAGATCGAATTGTAGTAAGGTAGCAGAATAGTGGTAGCTGATTTGGCTGTAATTCAGCAAGTAATCGAGTTCTTGATAAGAATTGGAGGCATCTGCTTCTTGTATAGTAAGTGTTTCAAAAGGAAGGTAGTGCAGCTCAGAATGAGGAATGATAAAGACTTGTTTGGCTTCGTCTGTAAAAGCATTCACAACATGATGCATGGCTTCTTGCAGCAGGGTGCGGTAGAGTTCAAAGCTGTATTGTTGGAAATCTGTTTTTTGATGGTACTTGATGCTGTGAAGGTATTTTTGGAGCAATTCACTCCAATTATCAGGCTTCGGTTGAGAAAACACTTCAAATTCATCAGCAGTAATGGCGAAAAGATAAATACTTTGATTTCCAACGAAATAACTTAGAATCGTCTGATTATTACTCAAGGATCGCTGCAAGGTCTCAATCTCCACCATAGAGGTATTGTATTTGAGACGGTAGTAAATTGGGTAGTCTATTTCGAGTTGGTCTTTGAAGGCTTCAAATGTATTGTAGGCATTAAAATAGTCGTTTTTTAATGATCGAAACAAGGCTTGATTCCCTCCCTCTGATTGTTGGTTTCGGCTTTGTATTTTCTTTTTCAGTTTTGCCAATTGGCTGATAATTAGCTGCTCTTGCTCCAATAACTCTTTTGGAATTTCTGCGACTTGCTTGGCCATTTTTTCCGAATTGCTTTGCAGCATTAAATAGGCTTTGTTTTTTTCCGAAAACCTAAATGCAGATTGGAGGTAATAGGGGTCTTGTGTGGCTTCAAATAATTGGTAACTTACTTCAACAGAGCGAAGCAAGCGTTTTTCTATTTTTTGGACAATGGAGAGTTTTGAGTGCTGCGATTGAAAAGATTGGCGAATTTGATCTAAAAAGTGATAGGTCAGTTCATAGCCTCGAAAAGCAGCCTTCAAATCTTTGATGTCGTGAGACTTCTCTTGATAATAGTCAAAAAAGGCATGGGCTTTGAGGAGAATTATAGACAGCCAAGAATGGTGCTTTTGTTTGATTTCAAAATCTGTGTTCTTGAAATCAAAAAAGGGATAATCATACACATCTGCTGAGTCATAGCCTATCGTAATCGCCACCAATACCTTCTGGTATGCTTCCAAAGCAGCAGGAAAATCCTGCATTTTTTCGTGCATCAATCCAATCCCCCTCCAAACATCTGGTATTCCTCTGAACTCAACATGTTTACAGCTTTTCAAGGTTTCCAATGCATCTTGAAAATATGCTTTTGCCAAATCAAATTCTTCTCTTTCTGTGAAAACCAATCCCAACTCCAATAAGGCACTGCCTTGAAGTAGATTGTTTTCTCCATTCAAGTCCTTAGAAATCTGCAAAGCCTTGGATAAGAGTGTAAAAGATCGGTCAAGGTTGCCCATTCTCATGTAGTTACCCCCCAGAGCCATATGGACGGCAAAAGCTGCTCGATGGGTAGTGATCTCGTATTTCTCCAAAATCTCCAATGCCTTCTCTCCATATTTTTGGGCTTCCTCTAAGTTTCCTTGAACACCATGAATACCCAATAAAGATCGGTAGGGATAGACCGTCCGAACACCTCCCATTTGGTTGTGCTCGTGTATGTCCATGGCTTTGTGTAGGAAAAGAATTGCCCGATTAACATCTCCTTTTCTTGTGTGCATAGCACTGTAGTTCAAGTAGATGCTTGCAAGGCTGGGGTGCATGGGATGATAGAGCTTCTTGTTGAGTTCAATGGCTTTTTGATAGTAGTCCAATGCTGTATCGTAGTCAAAAACCTGTGCATAGTTTACCGCCAAATCCGAATAGATGCCACTAAGTAAAGATTCAGAACGAGGTTGGAGTGTTTTGGCAATGCGTTCTGTTTTATGGAACAGTTCAATCGCTCTTGTAAATTGATATTGATTGAAGTAAAATACACCGTATTCAGTATAGGTCTCAATGGTGTTGAGATGATTTTCGCCAAAAATATCTAAGCTAATTTCCAATGCTTTGTCCAGGTGAATTTTCGCTATGTCAAATTTATTCAAAGTATTGTGCCAATCTCCCAATTGAAAATGGGCTTTCCAAAGCTCCTCATTGAAGGAATCTTCCAATTTTTGACGAATTCGCAAACTTTTGTTCAAGTAGGCAATGGCATTGGTTAGTTTGTGTTGGGATGCCTGAAAATCTGCCCAGTAGGTATAGACTTTCATTAGCTGTTCTTCCACCTGCCATTCTTCAAAAAATTGCATCGCTTCTTTCAAGATACCAATAGTTGGTTCATCAAACTGCTCTAACACTACTTGTTGCGCTGCATCATTTAGCAGAGCAACTATGCGATTCAATTCTTCTTTTTGATAAATATTCGACATATAAGGTAAAACCTTGATTTCCTATAGAAAAAATGAAACTTAGGTATTTTATATATTTATAGGCTGAACTTCAAAGAGGTTACCCCTTGGTGTTAATATAGTTGGTTTCCTAACCCTCAAATTTATTTTTTTAGGGTTTATTTACTTTTTTTGTAGGGTAACTGTTAATGTTTTCCCAAAAAAAGCAACTATAAAGGTGTAGAATATCTACATGCCGATTCAATAAAAAATACACAAATACAAAGTAAATTCGGAAAAATAACAAAAAGCAATTAACTCTCAAAAAGCTGTAGTGCCCAAACCCCTCTCAGATGGGATTGGCGGAGCTATATCTTATATCATCACACTTCACAAATACTCGAATGTTTACCATTATGAAACAACCTCCTAAACCTGAAAGAAATACCGATGAAGATCGTATTTGGCTACAAAAAGTAAGAGCTGCTGTTTTGCGGCACGCAGGTAACAATAAACTTTCTATGTGGGATTTAGCCAAATTATTAGAAATTAGTAAGCGTACCTTTGAACGTCGTTTAAAAAAATTGACAGGTAAGACTCCTAAGCAGTACCTCAATGAATTCAGATTGCAGTTCGCTCACCAACTGATTACCCACAAAAAATGGTCAAATGTTGAAGAAATCAGTCAAAAGGTAGGATTTGAGGGGAGGGATCACTTTTCTCGTATCTTCAAGAAACACTTTGGATACAACCCTTCTGCTTTGATCAAACTGGTACAGGCAAAGAAGAAAGAGGATTGAAAATTTTCAAAAATGACAATTATAGGAGATTAACAAATAAATTAATTTTCGGGGTGACGCATTTGTTGGGTGTCCTATTTTTAAGCATCCACTATATTTGCGTCACTTCTAAAGGTCTTTGTAAGTTTACTGATTGAAGAAGCAAAACCTCGATATTCCCTATACTCACATTCACATAATGGCAAATAAATTACAGTCAACACCTATAAAAAAATAGTTGTATGAGATTTTTTTTGTTTAATAATGAGTTATAAAAAAATAGTTTTTGTATTAAAATTTGAAAATTCCCAGCACAAAACAAGAGTGTTTTATCTTCATTACATATCAATTATAGTATTGTCATTTTTTTGTCACAATAAAATATTATTCATGTTTCTTGTTCAAAATAAGCTCCCAACAACCTATAACGGATTTCCAATGCCTCCATAAATTCCTTGCCCAACTTTATTCTTTCTCAAAAAATGGCTCTTTGACAAATCTTGTGAAATGAGACAATGGAAGTTTAATTATTTAAAAAATAACAAGATTATTTCTCCAATAATTAATCTTGTAAAAAGTAAAACTTCCGTTGTCTTCGTTGCTGTTGCAAAAAATGTCAAAGAATCAAACAAGCCTTCCTTTCCACCTACAAATTCCTGTTCAACTCCCTCTCCCAAAAAGCACAAATCCACTCCAAGCCTTCGGGCTCATCCCTTCTTTCTTCAACAATTCCAACTTCGCCTTTTGCAGCGCAGTCGAATAGCTCTCACCCTTCAATATATGGGAAAACAACAATTGGGTCAATTCACTACTCGCTTGGTCATTCACTTTGAAAAGCGTAGAAACCACATTCTGCGCTCCACTCGCCAAAAAGCCTCTATTGACCGCCATCATCCCTTCTCCCTTGTGCAATTCTCCAATCCCACTTTCACAACTACTCAACACCACCAAATCCGCGCTCATTGGAATCATCGCCACTTCCTTCATGTTTAAGATGCAGTCATCCGTTGCTTTTTGAAGCTCGACTTCTCCCCTATCCGCATCCACCAATTCCAATTTTTTTCGGGCTTCTGAAACAAACTTTCCCGAATCATCATCTGCCAAAATCAAACCCGAGAGTTCAGGGTAATCATCATTCACTATCCCATGTGCAGCAATCAGCACAAAACGACTCTTACCTATTTGTTCCTCCAAATTGCTTTTGTTCGCTGCATTGTGCAGGAACAATTGGCTTTTATAACCTTGTTTTTCAAATAATTGAGAAATGTTTTCTACTTCTACTTTAGAGTAGGGCAAAGGAATCCAGGTACCATCGCTTCTGATAGCTTTAGAGCGATTGGCTGTGATGGCATATTCATTTTGAAGGGTTTCTAAAGTCTTCTTTTGTCCATCAGAAGAAGATTCATAGACAGGCGCAAAACCTGTGAAGCTCATTTCAGTAGGGGCAAGTTCTGCAATAGCTTGTTTTTGGAGGTCGAGGTGCAATAAGGTAGCGGAATAATGGTAACTGATTTGGCAGTGATTCAGTAGATAATCCAATTCTTGATACCTTTTTGAAATCTTGGCTTCTTGTATGATGAGTGTTTCAAAGGGAAGATAATGTAATTCGCCATGGGGAATAATGAACAGTTGCCTTTGTTCAGCTGCACTACCTGCAAAAGGGTGAACCACATGGTGTATCACTTCTTGTAGTAGCAATTGGTAGAGTTCAAAACTGAGTTGGTGAAATTTCGTTTTTTGGTGGAATTTGATACTTTGGAGGTAATCTTGAAGTAACGTTTCCCAATTATCTGGCTTGTCTTGGCAGAATACTTCTCTTTCATTGGAGGTGATGGCGAATAGGTAAATTTTTTCTTCTCCAATGAAATAACTCAGAACCGTTTGATTGCCTTTTAGGGATTGTTGGAGAATTTCAATAGAAACGGTTGCAATATTGTATTTTTCATGGTAGTAGTTGGGATAGTCGGATTCCAATTGAGACCTGAATGTTTCAAATTCATTGTAGGTATTGAAGTAGTTGTTTTCTAATTCTTGCAGTTGTTTTTTATTCACATCGCTCCCTTCTTGCTTTTGACTTTGAATCTTTTTTTGAAGAACAGAGAGTTTTGATTGTAGTTTTTGTTCTTTTTCCAATAGCTCAATCGGAAGAGCGGCAAACGCTTTGGCAGCCTTTTCTTGTTTGTTGCCCAACATCAAGTGCGCTTTGCTTTTTTCAGTAAATTCAAAAGTGTGTTTTAGGTATAGAGAGTCTGTTGTGTATTCAAAAAGGGTGTAACTTACTTCAACTGCTTTGAACAATTCTTTTGCAACTACTTTGACAATCATTATTTTCGATTGCTCAGACTGAAAGGATTGGCGAATTTGATCTAAAAAATGAAAGGTTGTTTCATATCCTCTAAAAGCAGCTTCCAGATCTGTTAAGTCTTTTGTT
>JBGCDY010000217.1:0-4689 GCA_045105835.1 Chitinophagales bacterium | reverse complement strand
GCCCCTGACCTACCCGAGCAATCGCCAGCAAAAGCTGGCGACTGCGGGTATGCGAGACCGTTACCTGCAAGCAGAGCTAAATGAGTAAAAAATAAATACGTGTAATAATATATATTAAAATATCTCTCTAAAAATTACAATAACATTTGAACTAAATTCTTATGAAAACATCATTGAAAATTATCGTCTTATTATTGCTTGCTAACCCTGTTTTCTCACAGAAAACTTTGCCAATCATTCAAGCCACTTCTAATAATGTTGATATAAAAGTTGATGAAACCCTTTATGAAAATCAATGGACTATCAATTCTGAATACAAACCAGATATATATGAGGTTGGCAAAATCGGAAAAGTAGTAACATTTTACACAGATATTGATTCTATTAGTATAAAAATTGATACCAAAACAAAATTCGATTTTATCATTTTACTTAACAAAAAAGATTCAGCATACACTCAAATTAAATACAGAGAACCATATTTAACAACTTTGAAGAAAGCAAATAAATATGAGGAAAATCAGATAAGAAAGTTACCAAAATTCACATACTTAGACAGTAGCGATGTTCATTTAAAGCGAATTAGGAAAAACTTTAATCTTGATTCAATTGGAGGTAAAGGAAATGAAATATCTAAACTTTTAAATGTTATGAATTGGGTGCATAACATTGTAAGACACGATGGCAGCAGTAGCAATCCAGTATTAAAAAATGCAATTGATTTGGTGAAAGTTTGTAGAACCGAAAATCGTACGGCTAATTGCCGAATGATGGCAACTATACTCAACGAATGCTATTTATCATTGGGTTATAAATCACGAATGGTTACTTGTATGCCAAAACCATTGGAGTTTCAAGATTGTCACGTAATAAATACTGTTTTTTCGGTACAATTGAACAAATGGGTATGGTTAGACCCAACATTTGATGCTTACGTTATGAATGAAAAAGGGGAACTGTTAGGACTTCAAGAAGTAAGGGAACGCTTGATTAATGACCAACCTTTAATATTAAATCCAGAAGCAAATTGGAATAGAGAAATGAGCCAAACAAAGGAAAATTATTTATATAATTACATGGCGAAAAATTTATATAGGTTAGGAGTTCCCTTACACTCTACTTACGATTACGAAACAGAAGAAGATGGAAAAACAGTAGAATATATTCAACTACTGCCACTTGACGGAATTAATCAAGAGCCTGAAATTAAAGTAATTGAAAACAAAAAAGGAAACATGACTCGCAAAACATACATAACTAATAGTTCGAATATTTTTTGGGAAATGAAATAAAGCCAGCAGGTAATCGAGTAGACGGGTGAGGGTTAAATAATCGCCACTGCGCCTCTCACTATTTATCCCGATTACTCGGGACCACCGTACATACGGGTCTCCCCGAGGTCTCGGGGCAGGCTGTATACAGCGGTTCGTTATTGATACCTAATGCGGTGATTTAATTCACCAAATTTTCGTAAGCCCTTTTCTCCAATCGTTTGAGGGTGATAGTTGTTCCAAGAATGGGGCGATGCGCCATCCTCCCATTCCCAGTCTAATTATTTCTTACGCTTGCGATCAGGTTTCTTCCAGTCGTGCCATATACAATATATCAAATGATTTCGACCGTTCAAGTCGTCAGGCCCGCCTGTAAGAGGTTTTCACTCTCTGGACATTTTGCTTTCACTTCACAAAATCAAACGATTAATGGGCAATAAGCCATGTTTTCATTATATTTATTATTCGAGGCACACACAATGTATATGTGTTCATGTCGAGCAAAAGCTCGCCATACCGCATATACAAGACCGTTAGGCATAATGAAGAAAAAAGTAAAATCCTTTAGTATATCATTGAAATCCTTTAGCCCCCACTTTTATTATGTTTTTACTTTGCAAAAATATTAATCAAAAAAGTAAAAACATGACAGTAACAAAAGAAATGCATGACAAAGAGCTACAAGCTCAATATGGTCAATTTAGATTTCTCGTTTCTATGAATTCAAGGAAATGGGGGCTTAAAATCATGAATAGTCTTGTTAGATTAACTAAAGGACAGAAAATAAAGGGAGTAATAAACGAAACGCATAATGTTTCGAGCAATCATACTAAAGGGCATAAAATTCGCACAAGAGCATTTCGACCAGAAGGCACTGCGGAAGAAAAGCTTCCTGCTATGATATACTTTCATGGAGGCGGGTATATGATGGGGATACCAGAAATGGCCAATGTTTTTTACGAAGATATACTAAAAAGAAAGAAGGTAGCAATTTTTTCACCAGACTATCGAGTATCTCAAAAAGACCCTTTCCCCGCAGGTTTTAATGATTGTTTTGATGTCCTTCTTTGGATGCGTGATAATGCCAAAGAACTCAAAATAGACCCGAATAACATTATTATTGCTGGACATAGTGCAGGCGGAGGAATGGCAGCAGCGATTACATTAAAAGTCCGTGATACGGGAATTATAAAGCCTGCATTTCAGATGCCAATTTATCCAATGCTTGATCATAGAATGATAACAGCATCATCAAAAATGCAAGGTTCTACCATGTGGGATGCAAATATTAATGCTCGTGCTTGGCGGCTTTATTTGAGGAACATTGAAGGAGATGTGCCTCCTTATGCTTCTCCTGCTTTGAATGAGGACTACCGAGAGTTCCCCCCAACTATTAGCTTTGTAGGGGATTTAGAACCGTTCTATGATGAAAATGTTTCCTATATTGAATCTTTAAAAAAGGCATCTGTTCCTGTCAAATTCAAAGTTTTTAAGGGTGGGTACCATGGATTTGAAGTAGGCTCTCCTAAAGCAAAAATCTCTATAGAAGCCAATGAATTTCAGTTGAATGCTTTTGAAGAATTTTATGATAAGTATATTCAATAATCAAGAGGAAATTATCACTATTAAGAATGAATCAATATGAAGCAAATTATTGAAATAAAAAAGATTTCTGAAATGCATCAAATGGGAAAGTTACCAAAGCCCAAGCATCCCCTTATCAGTGTCATTTACAATAGAGACTTAAAAACGGTTTCTGGGATTCAAGGAGTTAAGATAATCAACCATTTGTATGCAATTATTTTTAAATCCTCTAATGTTTGTAGCTCTTTTTCCTACGGTAGAAATTCATATGACCATGATGAAGGCACCATGGTTTTTACAGCACCTGGACAAGCAATGGAATTTGAAAATGATATTGCAGAAAATGAACAAATAGACCCAGACGGTTGGTCATTAGTATTTCATCCAGATATTTTTAGGAGGTCTAATTTATCGGATAAAATGAACAAGTATTCCTTTTTTCATTACGACTCAAATGAAGCTTTGCATGTATCAGAAAAAGAAAGGTTTTCACTTGAAGATTTATTAGAGAAGATAGTGCAAGAGTATAGTCAAATGTTAGATAGACATAGCCAAAATCTGATAATATCTAATATTGAATTGTTTCTTGATTATTGTTTGCGATTTTACGACCGCCAGTTTTATTCAAGAGTGAATTTAAACAGCGACACAATATCAAAATTTGAACGTTTCCTAATCAACTATTACGCAGATGATAAGGCTTGTCAAAACGGAATCCCAAGTGTAGATTATTGTGCAAAACAACTGAATTTATCACCCAATTATATGAGCGATTTACTTAAAAGAGAAACAGGGAAAACAACATTAGAACATATTCATTTCTTCTTAATAGAAAGAGCAAAAAATAGCCTTCTCAATTCTTCCGACAGAATAAGCGGAATAGCTTACTCATTAGGATTTGACTATCCGCAACATTTTAGTAATTTATTTAAGTCTAAAACAGGATTTAGTCCAAAAGAATATAGACATTTAAATTGAAAACACTATGCCTAATGCGGTGATTTAATTCACCAAACTTTCGTAAGCCCTTTTCTCCAATCGCTTGAGAGTGATAGTTGTTCCAAGAATCGGGCGATGTGCTATCCTCCTATTCCCAGTCTAATTATTTCTTACGCTTGTGGTCAGGTTTCTTCCAGTCGTGCCATATACAATATATCAAATGATTTCGACAGTTCGAGTCGTCGCACCCGCCTGTAAGAGACTTTCACTCTCTGGGCATTTTGCTGTTACTTCACAAAATCAAACGATTAATGGGCAATAAGCCATGTTTTCTTTATATTTACCATTCGAGGCAAACAACGGTTTGTGTAATGAAGAAAAAAACAGAAAATGAAAGTTGAAGCATTAAAAGAATTATACCAAAGAGATTTGAACAAACTGAAGTCAGAAATCGAGCTTTATGAAAATGAATCAACGATGTGGAAAGTAGAAAATTCAATCAAAAATTCAGGAGGAAATCTATGCCTACATATCATTGGAAATTTAAAAACTTACATTGGAAATGGATTGGCAAATATCGGGTATGTTAGGCAAAGGGAATTTGAATTTTCAAGTAAATTCATTAGCAAAAATGATTTACTGAAAGAAATTGAAGAAACAATCGAAATTGTAGTTCAAGGATTAAATAAAATAACGGATGAACAATTAAATGAAAACTTTCCAATGGTAGTCTGGGAAAATGAAACGGGAATGGCTTATACAATAATTCATCTTCATTCTCATCTAAATTACCACTTAGGGCAGATAAATTACCATAGAAGAATACTTGACGTAACTGAACGAATTTAAAAAAAATGAATAATGTATCTTTAGCTACCAGCAGAAAATAAAAAAA
>JBGCDY010000216.1:0-3190 GCA_045105835.1 Chitinophagales bacterium | reverse complement strand
ATATCTTCAATATGGCAGGTGGGGGTTTTGCCTCAACTGTTCGACTGGCAAAAAGCTCGCCCGAAATGTGGTCACAAATATTCGAGCAGAACGCAGACAATATCATGGAAGTCATCAATACCTATGTCAAAAATCTGTTGCTTTGGCGTTGGCACATTGAGCAGGGAGAGTTTGACCAATTGGCAAAGATGATGGAATCTGCAAACGATATTCGGAAGATATTGAAGTGACGGTGAAATTGATTTATGGTTGAATGGTTTTCCTTTAGAAGATAATCAGAGTATGACACATTGTATTTGTCATTTTGTAAAAATCTTCTGATTGGATAGGAAAATTTTGGTTAAATATCGCTTCTGCAAGATGAAGCAGACAAACTACTAAGGCGTTTTACACTTTATTTGCAGCGATTGAAATCGCCGATACAGACAAAATACCTTTTAAAAAACAAAAAAATATTACTCAAAATAAAATTGTAAAGTCATGCAAGTAAAATTGAATATCACCCCAATGGAAGAATGGGGTTTGGGGTTGAGCAGACAAGAACCTTTGTTAATCAGTGGTCCATGTAGTGCCGAAACAGAAGAGCAAGTTTTGGAGACAGCTCACCGTTTGTCGAAGCAAAAAGTACATCTTTTGAGGGCAGGTATTTGGAAGCCACGTACCCGTCCAAACAGTTTTGAAGGAATCGGAAGCCCTGCTTTGAGATGGCTCAAAAAGGCTTCAAAAGAAACGGGATTGCCTGTAACTTGCGAAGTTGCAAACGTAAAACATGTTTACGAAGCCCTTCGGATGGGAGTTGATATTTTGTGGTTGGGGGCCAGAACAACGGTAAATCCCTTTGCTGTTCAGGAGATTGCGAATGCTTTGGTGGATGTGGATATCCCTGTGATGGTCAAAAACCCAATAAACCCAGATTTAGGTTTGTGGATTGGTGCATTTGAGCGTTTGAACCAAGCGGGTATCACCAAATTGGCAGCGATTCACCGTGGATTTTCTTCTCATAGCCAAACACGTTATAGAAATGTGCCGCTTTGGGAAATTCCGATTGAATTGATGCGTCGTGTTCCAGAAATGCCTGTTATTTGCGACCCAAGTCATATTTGTGGACGTAGGGATTTGTTGCAGGAAGTATCTCAGAAGGCAATGGATTTGAACTTTGATGGAATCATGTTGGAGTCGCATATCAATCCAGCTAAAGCATTGAGCGATGCAAAACAGCAGGTTGTACCCGAAAGGTATGGCGAAATCGTGAATTCTTTGGTGATTCGCAAGACTTCAACGAATGATGTGATGGTTCAACATAATTTGGAAGATTTACGGGAATTGATTGATGGAAAAGACAAAGAGGTGATTTCTATTTTGGCGGAACGTATGGGAGTTGCGGAACAAATTGGAGATTACAAACGTGACAATGGCATCACGATTTTGCAGCCTGCAAGATGGGATGAGTTGATTCGTGGCAGGGTAGAAGCTGGTGAAAAACTGGGCTTGAGTGCACAATTTATGGAAGATTTGTACAATGCAGTACACAATGAATCTATTCGCCACCAAACGAAGGTGATGAATGTGAAAAATGAGAAAGTGGTTTAATTAAAGTCTTATTAACCATTTGTTTTTGAAGGAGGTAAAAAATATTTACCTCCTTCAATTTTTAGTGAAAGCCCCATTTATTTTATGAGCTTTGATATTGTCATTCCTTTTTCGCTCTTCAATACCACCCAATACATTCCAACAGCCCATTCATTTGTATTGAAGGACAGTTGATGCGTGCCATTTTGAAGGAAATGATTTTGCTGGAGTATTTCACGCCCTGATATATCCAAAACCTGTATTTCCAAATTTGTATTTTTGTTTAACTCCAAATTCAGTGTCAATTGATTGTGAAAAGGATTGGGGTACATATTCCACGCCTCCAAACCTTCAATGTCACCGATTCCGACTTCTACCTCTTCCTCAATTAAAATGGAATCACTCGTAGAACAACCTTCTTGATTCGTTACCGTCACGGTATAAGTGCCTGTTGAAGAAACATTTATTGTTTGTGTTGTTTCACCCGTTGACCACAAAAAAGTAGCCCCCGTATTACCCGCATTCAAAACAATCACTTGTCCTTCCTCCAATATTTGACTGCCACCCAATTCCACAATTGGAGTATTCAAAGGGGAAAGACTGAATGATTCAGCAAGCGTACAACCATTTGAATCGGACACAATCACTACATAATTTCCTCCTTCCAAATCCGCATTTTCTGCCCCAATGACCCCATTGCTCCAACTATAAGAGTAGCCACCTGAGCCACCCGAAGCCACAACAGTAAGGCTTCCGTTGCCATCTATACAATCAGGAACAACGCTTTCTACTTCAATATTCAGTGCTGTCTCCACTTCAAAAACCACTTCTACTGCCTCACTTTCACATACTTTATTCTCCGCTACAACTTCAAATCTGTGCGTGCAGCCTCTTTTACAAAGGATTTCAAATCTACAACATCGTCATTGAAGGTCTGACCATCATACACCAATTCCCCGTTTTCTGCATACACATTGAAGTGTACAGGACAATTGCAAAATGAAGGGTCTCCACTCATTTCCAAAACCATCCCTTCCGAAGCACAAACTACTTGTGGCTGATAAGAAACCTCTGGAGCTTTGGGAATATTGTAAACATTGATGACATGGGTTTGTGCTTGTCCACAATTTTGTCCACCACCTTCATAGGTCACCGAAAACGTTCCATGGTCGGTATTCTCAATATCTGCATTGAAAATAATCAGCCCGTCTTGGACTTCAACAGAAGAACTGATGTCTGTTGTCCACGTGCCACCCATCATTTCTGCGTCCAAAATAAGTGGCAAATCGCTTTCACAAATGGTAAAATCTTGGTCTAAGGCTTTCCAACTGGGGTTAAATACTTCAATGACTTGTAATGGTTTTTCTACTCTACTGCTGCAATTATCCGTTGAGACCTTATAGCTTACTGAAAATATTCCTTCACCTGTAGGAGTCCAAATGTTTCCTTGAATCGGACTTCCATCAATGGAAAAAAATCCGTTGTCATCGCCCAATAGTGCAAAAACAATATCCCGATCATTGATACAGTAGAAACCAGTAGAAGATGATGAGCCAATTTCAAGATTGGCGTTTGGGCTGGGTTCTATGGATGTAGAAGCTGTTGCAGGTTCACAACCTTC
>JBGCDY010000215.1:0-5865 GCA_045105835.1 Chitinophagales bacterium | reverse complement strand
GTCTGTAACGGTAACATAAATACCTCCCATTGCAGGGCCCATCGGCCAATCTACATCCACTTTTCTATCTGTTGCAGCTCCTCCTCCTGAGACTGCGCCTCCGATCACACTCCATTCGTAATTGGCATATTTTGGGAATCCGCCATTGTAAGAACCTTTGTTGTCAGGGTCTTCGTTTCGGAGTCGGTAGGTGATGTCTGTTGCTTCTGAACAAACTGTTCCGTTTGCGATGCTTGCGCCAGTGAATACTGGAATCGGAAGAGGATTGATTGTAACCGCAAGACTTGTCGCAGAGGTACAACCTGTTGCGTCTGTAACGGTGACAAAGATGCCTCCCGTCGCAGGACCTACTGGCCAATCTATGTCCACTCTTCGGTCAGTAACAGTGCCACCGCCAACAATTGCACCACCTACGACACTCCATTGGTAGTTGGCGTATCGAGGAAAAGCACCATTGTAAGAACCTTTGTTGTCAGGATCTTCGTTTCGGAGTCGGTAACTAATGTCTGCATCTTCAGAGCATATTTCTGTACTTGCAAGGCTTGCACCTGTAAATACTGGAATCGGCAATGGTTTTTCGGTTACATCTACTGTGCCTGTTGCGGTACAACCATTGTCATCGGTGACCGTAACGGTGTAAATGCCTCCCATTGTAGCTGCAATACTTTGTGTGGTTTCGGAACTCGACCATTTATAAGTGTTGGGTAAAATCTTGAACTCACCCGCTGCCAAATCAACAGAAGTGCCTGCACAGAACATAAATCCACCTGCACTGGTGATATCTACGCTGATATTGGGCATTGCAGTCTGGACGCTTCCGCCACCTGTCAGACCATTTGGATTGGCAGTGAATACCCCATCTGGGTCGCTGATTAAGCCATTGTTTCTGAATTCACCAGGGTAGCCTCCTCCTTGTGTCGTATTGTTGCCATTGAAGGTGGTTTTGAGAATACCTTGATTGAGGAATAAGAAGTTGTCGGTAAATATTTTGTTGTCAACTTCCATATAAGCACAACCCGCATTTCTAAACTCTCTATCTGCACCGCCATTGCCATTACTTCTCACAGAATTTCCTGAAGTATTTTTGATGTACCATTCAGCTTCATTGGCGTTGATGACTTCTACATTTCCATTGAAGGTTTCATTAAAAACTCCAACAGTTCCACCATTGATGGTCATTACTCCTTGGTTTCTCAACCATATTCTTCCACCACTGTCACTATAGCTGTCAATTCCTCGACCAGATGGGTTTTTAATTTCACTTGTACCATTCAAACTGATTCGAACATGTCCTTGACCAACTGCACCATTAGAAATATATGCTTGGTTGAGCATACCTTTACCTCCTGCATTGATGATTTCCAAAGCACTGTCATCCTGACCTACAATAAAGATTCGTTTGTAACCAACATTCTGTGCATAATTGTCTATTCCATGACCGCCTGTATCTTTGATTTTCAATAAAGCAGAGAAAATAAATCGAATACCATTGGCGGTAGGTGCACCACCAGGACCTACAGCAGACATGTAGTTATACAGACCTTTGCCTCCAACATTCTTGATGGTGATGTCTGCATTGGCATCAAAGTCAATGCTGGATAATCCTGCCGAACCTGTATTCCGATTTTGGTTGTAGATACCATGGTTACTATTTGCACCTAAATCAATGGTAATTGGAGCATTGTTTTCGAAGTTGATTTCGCTGTTACTATTGGCTTCCAAATGATTGTGGATTCCTGAAAGGTTCGTTATGTTAGCAGGTGATTTAATAATTAATTCACCATTGGAGGTAAAGTTGATTTCACCAGTTCCATTTTCAATTTGGTTGTAAACGCCATTGTTGCTTGCGTCCACTACCTTCAATTCTCCATCGTGTTGAAAATTGATTTCTCCATCAGGTGTTTGGGTAATGTAGTTGAGGATACCGTTGCTACCTGCAATGTCCACCTTCCATGTTCCTGCACCACTGTAATCAATCAATCCCGCAGGGACATTGTTGATGACATTGCGGATACCATTAGAACCTGCATTTTTTACGACAATATCTCCATCATTGACGATTGTGCCGTCATCCACTACAAGAATGCCATTTGCACCTGCATCCTCGCTTTTTACTTGTCCGTTTGCATTGACAGTCAGTGTACCATCTGCAATGCGGATGCCGTTGTTCGTGGCATTTTTTACATTGAGGTTTCCGTCATCCACTTCAATTTCGCCACCATCTCGAATGACGACTCCATTAGCGGCTGACAACTCAACTGTTAATTTACCTGCGCCTGTGATGGTCAATTTGGCTCCATCCCTGACGACTAAGCTTAGTGCTTTTTCGTTTGTTCCGTTGATTTCGGGGTCATTAGCCGAAGGAATAACTCTGGCATCATCTGCTGCGGTAGGAACTCCATTGTTCCAGTTGGCAGCGTTTGTCCAGTCAGAATCCACTGTCCCTTGCCAAGTTGTTGTAATGGCGAACGTAAGGGAGCAGCTAAACAAAATAAGCGCAAGGGTGAGTAGCGATTTAAAAAGTTGTTTTCGTTGCATGAGTATTAGTTTAAATTGTTAGGGTTAAAAAATTATTCATCTAATTCATTTTTAATGAAATGGTGGTCAATGAGTTTTGTCTATACCATACGGGGATGCTGTTGCTTTTATATCCCTTGAGGAATAAAAAAACAGTATTTTAGTATGTATTTAATTGGGGAGTCTTGCTTTGTGGTAAAAAATAACAAGACTATGGTATGGGAATGGAGGGAAGAAAATGGAATCTAAAATTCGGAAGAGTGGCTTAAATTTTTAATGACATTTTTGTGACAAACTTAAATATTATCTGATTAATTACCAAGAAATAATTGCTTCTAATTGAAATACGGAGGTATTGATGTTGTGTATGATATTTATTAATTTCTGATAGTGTGTAAGTTGAATAGTATAGGTTGTGCTGTTTTGTTTGGTATGCAAATAGGTGTTTTTGGATAAGAATGATTGTCGTTTATTGAAGTTGTGAATAAAAACCATCAAGGGTATTTAATGAAATTTTATTTATATTTATTTGTAAATTGTTTTCTGTGAATACTTTAATTTGTTTTTTGGATTTTATATGAAAAAAATAAAACTTCCTTTTTTCTGAAAAAAATCACCTTCAAATGATTGCAAAAAGAAAAGCCCTTGCTTAACTACTAGTCAAGTAAGGGCTTAAGTGATTTGAAGAATAAATAAAGGCAAATTTTACCTCGCCGAAACAGTGTATTTGAATGTATTGCCAACAGAATAGTTTCGCATATTGACACTGATTACCTTGTTTTGAGCATTGGAAATAACAAAGGTTTTGGTTTTGGTATAATTCCCATTGTTGAAGGTATAAGACTGAACGGTTCTTTTGTTGTTGTATTTGTCTGTCGTACAGATGGTCACACCTGTTTTGGCTTTTCCATTTGTTTTTCGAAGTGTAATGGTGACATTGTTGCTTCTTGCAGGAGGAATGATGAAGGTGCGGTTGGTTCGTCCCAAAATGGTTCCGCTTTGACTGCGGCTATTGGTTTTCAAACTTCTCGGGCCTATCGTCGCCCAACTGTTGCCAATCAAACGGTTCCAACTTCTGATGGCACGGTCAGCATGACCCATATAAGTAGCATTGGGCAATAGGTGAGCATCACCAATCCCCAAATCTTTCCATGCTTTCCACATTTTGGATACAACGACTGCTGAAGAACTGCAATTGGGAGTTTGGGCTGAAACGCTTGTGTTACTTACAAAAAAGCAAATCATTAGGGCTGCAAAAAATTGGACTAAGGTTTTCATCTTTGAGAAGGTTTTGAAGGTTATTAGGAATTAAATGTTGTAATGTTTGTGTTCACCCATATTAGACGCATCGGTTTTTTGTTTTGGAAAAATGAGGTTGAAAAAATTGATCTTGCCTTTTCAGAAAAGGGTTTTGTTCGATTGAGGGCATAAAAAAAACTCCAATAACATTTTCCTTTTATGTCATTGGAGCCCTTCTAAAAACTATAAAATGCAATGAGCATTTTACACCGTATTATTTGAATTTGCAGTTGATTTTTTGATTTGAATTTATTTAATTGAAGTCCACCTTAGGAGCATTCTCTGCCCCTGCATCTGACTCAAAATAGCCTTTCTTTTCAAAGCCAAACATCCCTGCAATGAGGTTGTTCGGAAAAGAGCGAACATATTTGTTGTAACCTTTTACGGAGTCATTGAAGCGATTGCGCTCCACACGAATCCTGTTTTCGATGCCTTCCAATTGAGACTGCAAATCCCTAAAAGCCTGTGTAGCTTTCAATTCTGGATAGCGTTCTACCGAAACCAACAAGCGAGACAAAGCAGAGTTTAGCCCAGATTGCGCCTCCTCAAATTTTTTGATGGCATCAGGAGTGAGGTTACTTGGATCAACTGTCACACCTGTTGCTCTCGAACGGGCATTGACCACTGCCTCCAATGTTTCTTTTTCAAAATTGGCAGCTCCTTTCACCGTAGAGACCAAATTAGGAATCAAATCTGCCCGTGCTTGATAAGCATTTTGGACATTTGCCCATTGCCCCTCTACTTCTTCGTCAAGACTCACCATTGAATTGTAGCCACATGAATTTAAGGTTAAAAAAGTGATAGTCAATAAACTGAAAAGTTGAAATTGTTTTTTCATGTTTTATTTTGTGTTTTTAGCATTAAAAATGATTGATAGAAAACTGCTTGTGAAACTTCAAATGGAGAGTCCAAGTCTAAAATCAATTTGGAGGGATTCCCTTGAAAGTTTCACTCAATTGATAAATGGCTGAATGATTGATAATGTTTAAGGTACAAAATTGCAGCCCGATTGCAGCGATTTTGTTCTAAAGTAAAAATAACATTTTTTCATTAAAAGGACGGAGATTGCTGCAATCAGGTCACTTCTTCAAAACAGAAAACCCTACTCGGTGTATCTTTTCACCAAGTAGGGTTTCTATTGTATTGAAGGCTATGGAAGTTCTCCAAAGCGTCTTATTCTTTAATTTTTGCTGTGTTAATACAGTGATTAGTAGATTGGTTATTAGTGATTGGTTCTCAAAATTATTAGTTGCCAGTTCTTTGTGTAAAAAATAAGTTGCTACTTAATTTAATTTTTGCTGTACCATTCACTAATCCACCAATCACCATACTAACGAATCAAGGTAATATTCCCTTGAAAGATTTCGACTGTCCCGTTTAGCAAAGTCAATTCACCGATGTAAACATAGGTGCCAATCGGTTGGTCTTCATATTTGAAGGTGCCATCCCAAGTCTCACTGATGTCTTGAGCAGTGAAAATTTCTTTGCCCCAACGGTTGTAAATCCGCATATTCAAAGCGATGACATTTGGTCCATAAACGCCCCAAGTGTCGTTCACTCCATCTCGATTCGGCGAAAAAGCATTGGGAATCAAGTAGCCTTGCACCAAAAATTCTTCCACAAATACTGCTTGAGTAGCCGTACATCCTGCCGCATTGGTTACGGTGACAGCATAATCACCTTCTTGACCCACCAAAATACTGGACTCTTTTATGCCATTTGACCAAGCATATTCTTCAAAAAATCCTGTGCTAATTGTGGTTGTACCACCTCCTCCAATAAACAACAGTTCGCCTGTAATCTCAGGTTCAGGAGATTCCTCCACAATAATTTCCGCTTCACCCTGTGCTTGACAGCCACTTGTATCTATTGCCACAACAGAATACATACCTGCTTCACCTACTTCGATGAACTGAGTTGTTTCGCCATTCGACCATTCATAAGAAGCAAAACCTTCCCCCGCATCCAAAACAGCCCTATCTTCAGGACACAATCGTGCATCCTCCAAATTGATTTCACTACCAATATTGTCCACCAAAAAATCGAAAA
>JBGCDY010000214.1:0-2486 GCA_045105835.1 Chitinophagales bacterium | reverse complement strand
GGGGGGGGGGGGGGGGGGGGGGGGGGGGGGGGGGGGGGGGCATGAGAATAAAGACCTAAGCGACAGGCAACGCTACCGCAAACGTTTCGATGAGGTGATGAATGCTGTACAGGATTTTAGGAGGGTCATCATCACAAGCCGCACCCAATACTTCCCCGAAATTGAAGACAAACACTACGAACTCAAAATACCTCGACACAATGACGGTGGAGGTCACCACAAATTGGGGATTTTCTACATTTCTCCTTTTGAAGAAAAAGAAGTTAAAAAATACCTCAACAAAAAATACGGACGGTTTCTGTTTTGGAAGCGACAGGAAAAACGCAAAGCCCAACAAATCATCGAACGTTCGCCCAATTTGATGGTGCGCCCGATGCTGTTGAACTATATTGATTTGTTGGTCAAAAGCACCAAAGACTTCAAAAACACCTATCAAGTCTATGAAACCTTGGTCGAAAAATGGCTGGACAGGGAAGCCAAACGACTGCCTTTGGTTCAACAAGTCCAATTCAAAGCCGATTTGTTGCGCTACTCTGAATTGGTGGCTTTGGAAATGTACAGAAGGAAGAAAACGAGTTTGAGCAAAGAAATCGTCACGACCATCGCCCCAAAACACGAAATCCAACTCAAAAACTACGAAATCACTGGCAAATCCCTGCTGACAAGAGATGGTGCAGGGAATTGGAAATTTGCTCACAAATCCATTTTGGAGTATTTTCTTGGGAAGAGAGTATTGAAAGACCGAGCTTTCGCTGCAAAGATGGATTGGACGGGTTGGGATATGGGGAAGAGGTTTTTTGAGGAGGTAATTGCAGAAGAATATGGAATGGTATTGGTGAAAGGTGGAACTTTTCGAATGGGTAGTAATAAAAGTAAAGATGAACAACCGATTCACCAAGTAAGAGTTCCTGATTTTCGGATAGCCAAATATCCTGTTACTCAAAAGCAATGGGTAGAAATCATGGGCGAAAACCCAAGTCACTTCAAAGGAGATAAGTTGCCTGTAGATTCGATTTCTTGGGAAGATGCCCACACCTTTTTGCAAAAAATGAGTGAACAAACGGGGATGGAATTTAGGCTGCCGACTGAAGCGGAATGGGAATTTGCAGCAAGAGGGGGAAATGAAAGCAAAGGCTATGAATATGCGGGAAGCAATAAAATTGGAGAAGTGGCTTGGTATAGCAGAAATGCTAAAAATAAAACACACGAAGTGGGTTTGAAGAAAGGCAATGAATTGGGTTTATACGATATGAGTGGGAATGTGTGGGAATGGTGTGCAGACGATTGGCATGACAATTATAAAGATACACCTGATGACGGAAGTGCTTGGGTTGAAGAACCGAGAGCTGAATATCGTGTTTTGCGGGGCGGTAGCTGGAGCAACCTTTTCGGGGTTTTGTCGTGTTGCCTATCGGTATAGGAACGATCCGTACGGCAGGCGCAGCAGCTACGGCTTCCGTTGTGCCTACAGTTTATAAGGGCATCCTCTTTTTTGAGCAAAGAAGCAAGGAACAAGAGAGAGTGGAATGGAGTGGTCTTTGTGAGCAAGATGCTCAGCGGAGCAGCATCGGCGGCAAAGACAACGGAATGGAACTAAGTGGGAGGTGTAGAGGGGAATGTCGCCTTTGGCGACTAATTTTTTTTGAAGGAGAGGGGGAACAGGAGTTGGTAGATTCGGAGGAATCTTTCTTGTGAAGCTCGCTTAGCTTGAGTCTTAATTTTGCAGAACACAAGCTTCCTTTTCATTAAACCTTCTTGTTCAAGACCATACAGCAATTGAAGTCGCCCGACCCAAAATAAAAACGCCTTCAAAATCAGATTGATTTTGAAGGCGTTTACCTTGAGTTTGTATTTTAAAATTGAAGTATTCTAATTATCCTCCAAAGTCATCAAATGCAATGTTTTCTTCTGGAACACCTAAGTTATCCAAAGTACGTATCACAGAAGCATTCATCATTGGAGGTCCACAGAAGTAGTATTCTATCTCTTCTGGTTCAGGGTGATTTTTCAAGTATTCTTCATAGCAAACACTCATTATATAACCTTTGAAACCGTCTGCACCTTCATCGTGAATATCTTTCTTCACTGTCCAATTATCTTCTGGCAAAGGATTATCCAATGCAACGTGGAATTTGAAATTTGGAAATTCTTTCTCAATCGCACGGAAATCTTCGATATAGAATAACTCACGTTTGGTACGCCCACCGTACCAGAAAGATACTTTACGCTTAGTTTCTTTCAAGGTGTGGAACAAGTGGAAAAGGTGAGAACGCAAGGGAGCCATACCTGCACCTCCACCGATATAAACCATTTCTTTGCCTGTAGGTTTAATGAAGAACTCACCATAAGGTCCCGATATAGTTACTTTATCACCAGGTTTTTGGTCAAAAACATAAGACGAACAAACACCAGGGTTTACATCCATCCACCCGTCTTGCGCTCTATCCCATGGTGGAGTAGCAATACGGATATTCAGCATCACGATA
>JBGCDY010000213.1:0-2669 GCA_045105835.1 Chitinophagales bacterium | reverse complement strand
GATAGCCTTCAATCCATCCGAAGGTCGCCATGCAAAGATTTTTATATCAATGGTATCGGGCGTAATTTCGAGAATGGTAAAACCATTTTTCTCCAAAGGAGGTGCTAACTCTTCTACCTCCAAATCATCAGCAATAAGCGGAATTGTTCCCCGAATCGAACTCGGAAAACCCAGTTTTCCAGAACCCAAAGGACCTGTACCAATGGCATGAATGGGATTTGCCCCAAAATCCAAATCTCCACTTTGTTTGACCAAGCCATAGCTAATCATGTGTAAATATCCTTGAAGAGCCACAGGAATTCGACTTTGTTTTTGCCAAGCCTGCAATAAACGTTGATGTTGAAGCTACCAGCCTTTTTGCCAAAGGTATTTCGTTTTTTCACCTACTCCCAAACTCCCATCTGCCTGCAAAACATCAGGATACCATTCGCTCCATTTCCCTGCTGTCCAACCAATAGGAGTGGAAGGAACATGAAAAAAATGTTTGGTGTCATTGGAGACAGTTCGGTCAATAATCCATTTTTCTGCCTTCGGATGCACGACAACTGCTTCGGATTCCTCCAAAGCGAAAAGAGCCATAACTTGGATTGCAGCCTGTTTGGGCATCGGTAGAAGGTAAATCGGAGGGACGATTTCGATTGGGCAAAAAATAAACGGTAATACAATTTTTGGGTTGAAGTGGCACCGTCCAACATATAATCTTTGGGCGGCAATGTCACCAATTTGGGGCAATCAGTATTTTGGCGAATATGGTGTCATGGCTGCAAACATAGAATTGCTTTTGAGTCAGCCACTTGGACAAATCGACGAATATGCTGCCGACAGATTGGGCACAACTTTGATGGTCAAGGCGGGCTATGACCCACGAAAAGGACTGCGATTTTTTGAGAAGATGGCGGACTTTGAAGAATACAATGAAATCGAAAAAATGATTCGAACACATCCCTACTCGGACGAACGCCACAATTGTTTGTCGGATTATATGATGAACGAATTGAACCGTTAGTTTTTGTGTGACAAAATCTATGAAAAAGCCTTTTGAAGCATTAAAACTTCAAAAGGCTTTTTTATTTGGGCAAGAATCTTGATGATTCCGCAATGCTTACAAGCAGTTTTCAATCCTATTGATAAGGTGTCTATCAATGGTATTAAAATTTGTAGTGTCCACTTCAATATATTTGGAGGGAAAGTCAATGCGTTCAAAATGCCCCGTCAATAATGTTTCCTCTATAGATTTTTGGTAAATATCGGTATTATGGGCTTTGTGGCGATTTGGACGGTTTTTAAATCGTTCTAATAAAACCTCACCATCACATCTCATATTGATTTCAATCATCGAAAAATGGATGTTGTGACTCTCCTTTAGCGTTTTTAAAAAGTCTCCAATAAATCTACGGTTAAAATTTGCATCAATCACACAGGAAATTTCAGATAAAAGAAGCTTTTTTATAACAAGTTGAACGATTTGAAACGAGCTTTTACCAAAAACAGCCAACCTTTCCTCTTCATCTTTATTGGAATAATTGTCACAATCGTATAAAAGCTCCTTGAACTCGTCTTTGGAAAAAAGAAGAAGCTTCAACTCTTGACTAATTTTTATTGACAAAGTTGTTTTACCAGTTGCAGGAGGTCCTGTTAAGAGAATAAGAGTAGGTGTTTTGCTCATTCTGCCTTGATTAAAGCCTTCAATCCTCCATTTTCCAAGAAATCTCTCGCTCTGGTGAAAATAGGTTCAAGAGGCAAATTCCAAATATTATTTGACAACCATTGGTAACTCTTTCCCAAACTTTGGGCAGTAATTTTGAAGAGATTCTGCCCGTAGTTTGCATCGTTTTCATTGCCTAAAGTCAAACTAAGTCGCTGAAATTCAAGTAAAGTAGTAATATTAAAAATGCTCCCTTGCCTTGAAAACTCTTCCACAAAATAGTCACAATCATCTGTTTGGATGTCATAAGCCACTTCCGAAAAGGAGGCATCATGATGCAAACTGATGACCTTTCCACTGGTCAATACCAACCAAAAATCTACGCCATATCTTTCGTGACCAATCGGAATGACGGGAAAAATTCCTTCTCCAAATTTTCCAAAAAGTTGGCGATAACTAAAGATGTTTTTGAAGCTTTCTTGGAAACTCTTGATGTGAAAAATGCCTTTTGTTTCCACTTCCCCAAACAAATAAGGTTCAATGCTTTTGTGAATTTTTGGAACTTCAAAACGTTCTTGAACGGCTTTTAATAGAGCTGTTTTGTTTTGGTCTTCTTGGTATTTTTGAAAAATGTCCATATTTCTATTTTATATAAAAACCACTCTCTTTCAATTGATTTTCACCCCCTTGATGCACTGCAAAATCAAAGCCCGAATGAATACAGTAAGCACCATAATTGCCCTGTTTGTCAATCGCCAAATAGCCAATCTGAAAATCTTGGTACTTTTGCTTTTTCACAATTCGCATCACCGCTTCTTCACAAGCCTCTTGTGGTGTTTTGCCCTGACGCATCAATTCTACGACCAAAAAAGAGCCCAAAGTTTTCAGGACAGCCTCGCCCATACCCGTTGCAGTTGCAGCCCCAACTTCATTGTCCACAAACAAACCTGCTCCGATAATCGGAGAATCACCCACTCTCCCTTGCATTTTGAATGCCAAACCACTGGTGGTACAAGCTCCCGAA
>JBGCDY010000212.1:0-4813 GCA_045105835.1 Chitinophagales bacterium | reverse complement strand
TTGATGTCGGTTTCGGTATAGTTTCCGATGCCCAAGGTGAATAGCTCCAAGAGTTCTCTACTTAGGTTTTCGTTGATGCGGTTCTTCTTGTTGTCATTGCTGTCCAAATAATTACCGACCGCATTGTTTTTGACCATTTTTCGGGTCAATTCTCGAAAGTTTCCAAAGGCGTTTTCTCGCAACAATTGATTGTGTTCATAAATCCAAAAAGATGCTTTGACTTTCTGTGATGCTGCTACAAAGTGATTGTGCCAAAAAACGACCATTTTTTCTCGCAAGGGAAATCGCTCATTTTGCATCTTCGTGACCCACCAGCCCTTCAATTCCATCAAAGTTTGTCTATTAACTTTTTGGTTCATTTTCTTTTCTTCCGCCGACATACTTTTCATGCCTTGACGACGAGTTTTCCATTCTTCGATGGTTTTGGGTACTTTTTGAAGGAAAGAAGGTTCGGTTGTAGAAGGTTTTGCATTGAAGGAAGCGGAGAGAAAACGTTCGAGCCCCATGTCTTGAATCAGGCTGCTTTGTTTTGCAGAAAAACCCAATCGCAAGGACCAAAGTGTGTTTATATTCATAGAATTTGTTTTTTAATCCAATAGTTTGACAAGCAAAAACGACAAAAGATTCCTTACAAAAAAAATATTTTTTGGAGGGAGAGAAGATAAAAGCGAAATTTTGTAAAGGAACAAAAAAACGCTCTTTTTTTTGTGTAATTGACTGTTTGCAAAAACTTTAAGGCTTTTAACTTTGTTATTTTTTCTTGAATTTCTGATAGGAATATCTGCTCCCAAAGCCTAAAATAAGGGATTTTGTTTTTAAACTGTAATTGAAGCCCACTACAAAAGCAGCTAAATTTGTCTGTGTAAGCAATTAACAAGATTGAAATACCAAGTACATACTCATTTTAACCTTTAAAAAATTTAATCATGCAACAAATCAAAAGAGCATTTATCATGTTATTGGCTATTGGATTTATCTTCAGCTTTCAATCCTGCAAAAAAGACGAAGCCAGTCGAACTGAATTATTGACGGATCAAGGAGGTTGGACTCTTACAAATACAGATATCAATGGAGAAGAGATTGCAGACCTCTTTGTTGATTTAATATTTCAGTCGATTCCTGAATCGGAGCAAACGCCAGAAAACGAAGCCGAGATTAGAAGTGGCTTTGATTTTGAAGAAGCTTTTTTGCTAGAGGAATGCGACAAAGACGATATCACTTTCTTTAATGAAGATGGGAGTATGACTGAAGACTTAGGGGCTGTAAAATGTTCTTCAGGCTCACCTCAAACCAGTACGATTGGAACATGGACATTTAGTAATGATGAAAGACAGCTAAATGTGATTGATACAGATGGTGATGTTCAAACATTTGATATAATTAGTATTACTAACACAACACTTACTATTCAATTGAGCATGGCTCTGGGAGATGAGGAATCTGATTTTGAAATAGGCTTTGAGATAGAAGAGTTTGAAGAATTGGTAGGTACAGCTGTCTATGAAGAATTTCTTACCACAGAGTTTAAAGCAATATTTACCTTCAAAGCGAACTAATTTGATTTGAAATATAGCAAGGTTTGACAGTCAAGTGGCGGAATGTAGGTGTGATAGCCTGTGTTTCGCCATTTGTGTTATATCAAAAGTAGATTGATAAATGGGATTTCAAAACTTTCTGGATATGTTTCATTATTGGGGTTCTTGAAAAAATTGACCTTTAGTTTTTCTGGATTTTTCAGTATGCTCTTTAGATTGATGATGTTATCTGGTTTTTCATTTTTGTAAACCTTATACAAATCAACGTTTTCTATACTCCTTGCCTCTTCATTATAGCAAATAGCTCCTCTAAAATTAATTTTGATAGTGGATTCTTTGGGCTCATTTTGCAGTAGGATGTCTTCCAAAATCATCAACAAGAGGTAAGTACGGTTAATCGAATCCGCAAGTTTTCCTTCAATTTTTGAAAACATATTGTTTCGGTTAGCGTGAAGTGATGTTTTTAGCTCAAACAATATGATTTCTAACTGCTTTGTAGAATGTCCTTCTTCTTTGTGTGTCAAAACTAATATTGCAGCCTCTACTTTTTTACCCTCAAAAGGAATTTGTGGAATGGGTTTTTCTAAATTCAATCTCCAAATCTTCCTGACATTCGGCAAATCGGTATGGGTGATAATAATTTCCTTCAATTTTTTGTATTTCGTGCCTCCAATCACCTCAATATCATCTCCTAAATACAATTCTTCGATTAGTCCCGAATTTATAAGAGATTTAGGCAGTTCTTTGCGGAGAATAGGACGGTTATTCGTTTGTCCATCAATCAAAAAGAGGCTTTTCTTTCTACTCACTTTCGGCTTCTTTTGAGGTGTAAATATGGTCTGTCAAAACATTGCTAATTCGTCTAATATTATCTTGACTTTGTACGAAGTTTTTGAAATAAATTCCGTAGTTGTATTCGTCTTGATAATCCATAATTCGCTTTCCATCAAAATAATAAGCACCAACCTGCTCTTTGGGCAAAGCAATGTCGCTTCTGATATCCAATCCGTTTTCTTCAATAATGGCATCGACATCTTTACCTGATTCATTGCGAAGTAAGTCAAGATAAATATGGTTGTTGGTGTTTTCTGCAATACTAGGACTGTGTGTAGTAATAAGCACCCGATTGTTGTTCTTTGTTGCAAACTCTATTAATAAGTCTGTGATTTTTACTTGGTTTTCAATAGATAAATTTTCTTCTGGCTCATCCAAAATCAGCAAATTCCCCTTTTGTTTTGCCCAATATTTGAAGTAGAGATATAAAGTGGTCAACTGATTGACAGAAGAAGAAGCCAAATGAATTGCCAAAGATTCTTTTCCTCTTTTCATTTCCAAATTGAATTTTGGTGGTGCAATTCCTTCTCTCCGTTCGATTGTGATTTTTCCGCCAAGAATACTTTCCAATTGATTTAGGTAAGTTTGATGGGCTTTTGCAATGCCGTTTGTATTTGTTCCAATCTTACTCAAAAGAGCGTCAATCAATTGGTAACTGGGCAATGTGTAAGGGACAAAAGAAAGCCATTCGAGTAAAGCATCAGAAGCATCTTTGTCATCATTTTCATAAGCTTTTCTAAAAAGCTCTTTTTGTTTGTCTCGTTCTATTTTGATGATATAGGCATAAAAAGAAGGAAAGAATAAACGATTTGCAGGTAAGTAAAATGGCGAGATGAAAATAACATCATCAAAAATAATGTTCATTAAATAATGAAAAATAAATATTTCAATGTTGTTATTTAAATTCTCTTGTGCTTTTGCAGAATCTACTTTGCTTTCAAGTTTTTTTTCAATATAAATAATGGAAGAATCGGCAGGTTTGTGATAACTAACCGAACCATACAACTTGTCATTAAACAAGAGGGGATCAATGTGTTTAGGGTATTTTTTTTCTTCAATACGCTTCCATACACCTTCAATAGCAAATTCAATTCTGGTTTTTTGTAAAATAAAATGATTTTTAGGAACATTCATCATTTGTGCCAAAGAATCACTTACTAATAAATCAGCAAAAGTTGCTAAGATTGATTCAATTAATTCAGTTGTAATTTCTAGTTGATTGTTGTCGAACTGACCTTGTAAAGTATCTCTTAGTTTATCCCTAAATAATAGCTTTAATATCGCAGTAGCTCGGTATTCTGTATGAAACAAAGCCCACATCAAATGCGCCATGTACGTTTTTCCACTGTTGTTTTTACCCACAAAAACGTAAAAACGCTTGCTTAGGTCAATTTCCCCGCTTCTTATGGGACCAAAATTTTGGACAACTAATTTCATTCTTGATTTTTCTCTAAGATAATAGCTTTTCTCTCAAAAGACAAATTCACTCTGCCGTTTTTTTCCTTCCTACCTCTTCAAAGTTCATTTTGACACCTTTACATCTCCTTTATACGCCAAAATGTCAGTAAAAAGGAGCTGTTTTTGCTGTGGCATAGGATTTGAAAAGAGTGACGAGAGATTAAACACCAAAAGTTTTCAAGACTTTTGTTGTTTTGTGGATTGAAGCAAAATAAACTAACAATAAATCAAAATATAGCAAATGCAAACAGGTACTATTAGCGTTCAGACGGAGAATATCTTTCCAATTATCAAGAAATATTTATACTCTGACCAAGAGATATTTTTGAGAGAGTTGGTTGCCAATGCGGTAGATGCGACTCAAAAACTCAAAACGCTTTCGAGATTAGGTGAAGCGCAAGGAGAATTGGGCAGTTTGTCGATTGAAGTGAAGTTGGATGCCGATGCCAAAACATTGACAATTAGTGACAAGGGTATTGGGATGACCAAAGAAGAGGTCGAAAAATACATTACCCAAATTGCTTTTTCGAGTGCAAGAGAGTTTGCTGAAAAATACAAAGAGCAGGATGCGGATAGCATTATCGGGCATTTTGGATTGGGTTTCTTTTCTGCATTCATGGTTGCTGAAAAAGTGGAAATTCATACACTTTCGCACAAAGAAGGTTCGGAGGGAGTGCATTGGACAAGTGACGGAACGACTGAATATACCATTGACACAAGCGACAAAGCAACACGTGGAACGGACATTATTTTGCACGTTGAAGAAGAGGCTGCTGAGTATTTGAGAGAAGCACGCATTGAAGAGCTACTCAACAAATATTGCCGATTCTTGCCTGTTGAAATTCAATTTGGTACAAGAACGGAGCAAGTTCCTGTTGAGAAATCAGAGGAAGTTATTGAAGATGCAGAAATCGTAGAAGACGATGCAGAAGCTACTGCAAATACAGAAGACGCAACTCCTGATGCAGAAACGACTGAACCAAAAG
>JBGCDY010000211.1:0-3629 GCA_045105835.1 Chitinophagales bacterium | reverse complement strand
TGAACCCGAAGAGGCTCGAACTCCTAATCTCCTGATCCGTAGTCAGGTGCCTTATCCAATTGGGCCACGGGTCCTGCTTCTGTAAGAATGAACTTTTGAAGGTTTTAAACCTTATATCAATAAGCGATTCCTATTTTAGCGGATGCAAAGATACCTTTTTTATTCAATGATGGTAACTTTTTCTGTCTTTTTTTCACTAATTTTCTTTTTATGAAGTTAAATTCATTGCTTTTTTGGGTGGTCTTTGTCAGTTGGTGCTTCATCTTGTATGGTGCTGCCAATAGCAGCTTCAAATCCGAGTCTAATTTTTCTGATAATTCACCTGCTCCCATTTCCACTCAAAAACTTATTGACACTGCCGAAAAATACTTAGGTACACCCTACCATTTTGGAGGTAAATCTCCCAAAGGTTTTGACTGCTCGGGTTTCACCTACTACTGCTACCAACAGCAAGGCATTCAAATTCCGAGAAGCTCTCGACAACAAATCAAGGCAGGTATTGAAGTTCCTTACGAACATGCCCGAAAAGGCGATTTGATTGTTTTCACAGGAACAAACATCAAAAAACGAGAGCCAGGTCATGTGGGCATCGTTGTTTCTAATACCTCCGAAGAATTGACTTTTATTCATTCTTCGTCTTCCAAAAAGAAAAATGGCATTGTTTACTCCAGTATTCCCAAGGACAAGGACTCTTTCTACAAAGAACGTTTTTTGCAGATTAGGAGAGTTTTGAAGTAAAAAATCTCTGTACAGGACAAAACGTTTTTCTAATTCAGAGCCTAAACCTTATAGGTTTTTCTTTATATAAATTCAACTCATCAACAAAATGCTATAAAGTTTTAAGCTTTAAACCTATAAGGTTTTATCCAACAAATATACTTTGCAAAATAATATTAAAAAATCCCCAATTCGTGTTCATTGAAGCACAAATTGGGGATTTTTTAATTTCTGGTTATTGGTAGAAGATTAATCTATCCTATTCTCTTCTGGCAAATCTCCCGTAGAACGCGAAATAGATTCACGCATTTCGGTATCAGCCTTTATGTTTCGGTATTGGTAGTAATCCATTATCCCCAAGTGTCCGCTACGAAAAGCTTCTGCAATTGCCATTGGAATCTCTGCCTCTGCTTGAATTACCAATGCACGAGCCTCCTCCGCTTTCGCTTTCATTTCTTGCTCATTCGCAATCGCCATAGATCTTCTTTTCTCCGCTTCTGCTTGTGCAATGTTTTTATCTGCGTTTGCTTGATCTATTTGAAGTTCTGCACCGATGTTTTTCCCGATGTCCACATCTGCAATATCAATAGACAAAATCTCGAACGCTGTACCAGAATCCAAGCCTTTCGCCAATACCAACTTAGAGATAGAATCGGGATTTTCCAATACTTTTTTGTGGCTTTCGGCAGAACCAATCGAGGATACAATCCCCTCACCTACCCTTGCGATAATCGTATCTTCACCAGCACCACCTACCAACTGTTTGATGTTGGCTCGCACGGTTACCCTTGCTTTGACGATCAACTGAATACCATTCTTAGCCACTGCAGCTACTGAGGGGGTGTTGATTACCTTTGGGTTTACAGACACTTGCACCGCATCAAATACATCACGACCTGCCAAGTCAATGGCAGTTGCAGATTTGAAGTCCAATTCGATGTTTGCCTTTTCTGCTGAAATCAAGGCATTGATGACCGAGTTGACCCTACCTCCTGCGAGGTAATGCGCTTCCAAGTCGTTTCGGGTAATGTCTTTTACACCCGCTTTGGTAGCATTGATCAAGGCATTTACAATAATGGCTGGTGGCACTTTTCGAATACGCATCAATACCAATTGAATAAGGTTGATTCGCACACCCGATACTACGGCTGTCAGCCAAAGTCCAAGTGGCACATAGTACAAGAAAATAAGTACTGCAACCAGAAAAATAATTCCGATAAATAAAAGTTGGATTCCCATATTGATTATTTTATGCTTTCTTTACAGTGATTTGATTCCGATAAATATCAATGATTTCAATGCTCATATTGTCCGAAATAAATTCTCCATTCGTACGAACATTGTAAATTTTGTGGTTGAAGATAGCCTTGCCCATCGGTTTGATGTCCCCATAAGCCATTCCGATATTGCCTGCAATGAGGTCAAAATCTTTGTCTAAGGTATTCATTTTTCCTGTCAGTTTGTCGTCCAGTGCCACACCTTTTGAATTCAGTGTTTTGTAGGCAATGATAGACAGAATCACGGTGATAATCAAAGAAATGACCAAACTTAGGTGTCCTGCTGCCATTCCCAAATTGCTGTATGACAGGACAACTCCTGCAATCATAACCACAAAACCAAGAATCCCTGCAACAGTTGTACCTGGCAATAAAAAAACTTCTACGACCAATAAAAAAATCCCCAATGTGATGATACCAATAATGGTAATTGCACTCATTATTAAATGGTTTTTACGGTAAAAATAGTCAGTAATCAATTAAAATCAAAATTAAAATGATTTTGTAATTTTGAAGAGAAAGAATTACTTTAGCCTTTGTATTCATCAATCTTCTATTTCTTAATCCCTAATTCTACTTTTAGATTTCGGAAACAAAAGGTCAAAATTTGGCTGCAATGACAATCAAAACAATTGAAGAATTCAAATTAGTCATTATTTGACTTAATGTTGCTAATTATCAGCAAATTATTTCTTCTTCAATCTGCTTGATTCAATAATCAAAGTCTTAAGTATAGAGTTACTAATTCATTTTTATGAAAATTAGTTTCCTTTTGATAGGAAAAACCCAAATAAAATATTTTCAGGAAGGTATTGCAGAGTATCAAAAACGACTGAAGCACTACCACTCCTTCGAAATCAAGGTGATTCCTGCCCTCAAAAAAACCAAAAATTTGGCGACAAAGGTTGTCAAGGAAAAAGAGGGAAATTTGATATTGCAGCAATTTTCACCAGGTGACTTTGTGGTTTTGTTGGATGAATCGGGCAAGTCTTATACTTCAATGCAGTTCTCCCACTACCTCCAAAGTCTGCTCAATCGCCACATTCGCCAATTGCATTTTGTAGTGGGTGGAGCGTATGGTTTCAGCCCCGAAGTGTATAAGCGTGCCGATGCCAAACTATCCCTTTCTTCAATGACCTTTTCGCATCAGATGGTGAGGTTGATTTTTGTGGAACAGTTGTACCGTGCGTTTACCATTTTGAAGGGCGAATCCTATCACCATGAATAAAAATGGTTTGCTTAGTGGTTTGTCAACCTCATCTTGTCGGATGGGTATTTAACTTAAATCCTCCTATCCATTCAGAAGATTTTCATAAAATGACAAATACTACATGTCATACTGTTAAGTATCTTCTGAAGTAAAATGGCTAAATGTTTATAAGTAATAAGAAAAAAATAAATGAACATCTTAATTCCCCTTTTGAAAGGGGTTGGGGTATGTTAGCTAAAAAATCGTTCAGGTTATTTTTTTACCGTTACTAAGTCAAAGTTTTTTTAAAAAAATAACCTGCTTTTTTCAAGTATTTTCATAAGTTTTGCAAATACTTGATTATCCGACAGTATCATCTTGAAAGACTACTTAGGAATACTACAAAAATAAGGTTACAAATTTCTCTTTGCTTATTCATCCGCTTT
>JBGCDY010000210.1:0-4527 GCA_045105835.1 Chitinophagales bacterium | reverse complement strand
GCTGCAGGAATGGTTTCTGCTATCAGTTGTTCAAGAGAATCTGCTTGAATGGCTGCAAGCATTTCCTTAACCTCCACATCGTTAGGTCCAAGATGTCGTGTGGCAAAATTATTGAAGTGAGTCATATAGGGGTATTCGTTTTTGAGACTGCAAAAGTACATTTTTTTTCTTTTGCTAAAACCTCAAAAACGAATTTAGGTTCAGAAGAAGTCGGTAAAACAAAATAGTTTATAGATTGGCTTTGCAGCATTCGATAAGCGGCAAAACATTTCCTTCCAAATCTTTCATAAAATTACCTATGTCCAATTTGAAAGTCATGAGTATTTCGTTTTTGAGAAGTTTCTTTGCAGGGAAATTTATTCATTCACCTTATAGGCAAATACATTGTTTGCTATCCCTCCTGCAATCAGAATATTGTCTCCAATTCCAAACAAATCCGTCACCACAAAAGGAGTGCGGGCTTGAATCGGGAAATCGGGGTGAATTTGTCCATAGTTTTTGAGAAGGTAAATTTCATTGGAACCTTCACTAAAAACGCCTATGCTTTTGGTATCCTTATCCGTCAATTGTACCGTAAAAATATCCGACATTCTCACCTCACCAGGGAATTCATAATCAAACAATTGTTCTTTATTATTGAAAACGAACACTTTGTTTTGAGTCAAGAATACATTTTCTTCAAGTGAACTCCCCAATACATTGGCAGTTAAAAAATCACTGGTTCTACTCAATTGCACAAACTCCTTGCTCCATTTTTTCGCTTCAATGTTGATAAAATGCGTGCGGTCATCTGCCGTTGTCACCACTATTTTTGTGCCTTCTTCCGTTTTGTCGATTTGTGGGGGCGCAATCGGGCGACTGCCCAAACTAACCTTGTGTATCAATTCTCCTTCAAAATTCAACATGTACACATTTCCGTTCTCATTACAAGCCAAGATATAGTCTTTCTCATTTTCGATGAAGTGCTGCAAAGGAAAAATCACCAATGCCAAATAATCTCTTGGATCCCAGTGTGTCACAGGGCGACCACTGTACTCATAACCATACACCTTGTTGTTTCCACAAGGAATGAAAAAATGATACTCTCTTTGTCTGTCAAACTTCGCTACCCCCAAACCTGCATTGGCGGCAGTACTCAGGCGTTTTGGAAACTCATAGATATCTTTGCCTTCTCTATCAATCAGAAAAATTTCACTTTTGGTATTGAACAGGTATTGCAGTTCGCCATTGTTCAAGAAATCCACTTGGTGAATTTGTCCCAAAATTTCCCGTTCCAATGGACGCTTCCACAAAATCGTTCCCCTATCCGAAATCAAATAGACATTGTAGCTTTCATCTTGCACAATCACCTCTTTGCCTTTGGTCAAGTGATTCTTCATCACTTGCGGAGTAATCACTGCGGGGGCTTCCAACTGCACATTCCAAATCAGGGTTGTTTGGTCAATCGCCTGTTTGTCATACCCAATTATACCGTTCGTAGTGATTTTTCCCATCGACTTGTCCATCTGAATAGCCACTGGGCCCAATCTTTTGTAGTAATCATATTTGGTATCCAACAATTTAGAGAAACTCTTAGAGGCATTTACACTCATCAATTGTTTGATGCGAAGCGGATGCAAATACACCACCATATTGCTGCTCTTGTCCAGCGTTTGGGCAAACTGTATATAGCCCTCCTCTCTATTCAAGGTCTGCTCTGCAATGTATTTTTGCACAAAAACTTTCACCTGTTCTACATTGGGCGCAAAAACAACATAATTATCAATGACAGAAAACCACGCATTTTCGAAATGATCCGCAATACTCCCACCAAAAAGGTGCTCTGCAATCGCTCTCCCGTTTGCAGGAGCAATGCTATAACCTTGGAATAAAAATGGAATTTCGCCTTCACGGGGATTGTCTTCAAACAGTTTACTCATTTGAGTACGAGCCAATTCCTTGTCTGTGGCTTCTGCTACAATAAAGCTTTCCTTGTGGTGGTCTTGTCCCAAAGGCTCGGTAAAACCATAAGCCCATTCATTGCCCATCCATTCCAAAAAGTATTTATTGAAGGTGTCTTCTGACTCGCTGCTCAATTTGTTATTGAAACTGTTGAACTTCTTTACTCTTGCATGAATCAAAAAAGCCGTATTGAAAGGCAAAACCATTGGTAAGTCTGCTTTTGAAGCTGCTCCCTGTCCTGTCAATGCCGCTACAATTCTGTCATTGTCATTGAATTCCGTTTTACCATCCACTGTGATTTGACGTTTTTGAAAATCAAACCCTACTTGCGACCACTTCAATAATTCCTGCAATCGGTCGAATACAGATTCCTGAATGGTTTCCTTCAAAAAGACGGTTGACAAAAACGGTGCATTGTGATAGTTGATGTGCATCAAGGCATCATGATTCGCATCATTTACTCCAGAAGGTCTCGACAAACCACCCCATAAAGCACTGTTTTGACTCAAAGATTCTTCCACCAAAATCGGCTCAAAACTGCAAATCACCAACTTACCATCATTCGCAATCGTGAAAGTTTGGTCGGAATTGGGGAGTTTCAAATCATAAACTTGATTCCCCTTAAAATTTCGTTCTGAGATACCTATACCATTTTGCTCCAAAGCTGCAATGAGCTTCTCCATGCTCGTTCCCAAAGCCGAACGATTGAGGTATAAAATGTAATCGTAGTCATCTGATTTGGAAAGGTGTAGCGATGCCACAAGTCGGTTGGCTCGATCAGCAGTTTTGTATAAAAACAGCGTATCCAGCATTTTATAAGTAGATTCAATTTTGCTAATCAGCTCGATGTTTTGCATATCGAGCCAATAGTTGGAATCCATCAACTTTTTGTGGGTTTGCTGAATGTCGTTCACCTCCAATACCATGATGGCGTTTTGGGGAATGGCATCAAAGTACATTTGCTTTGACCCTATAATACCTAACTTGCTTAGTAAGAACCACAAGCCGATAACGACTGCAACTATGAGAAACAATTTTCGTTTCATTAGTTAAGATTTGCTTAATTTTATGACCTTAATTGAAATTCAGGTATCGGATACCTTAAGGGTATCCGATACCTACTAAATATTATTCAAAAAGTGCAAAGAAATTTATTGATAATTGGATGCTTTTTGGCTGCCCTTGCAGTGATATTGGGTGCTTTTGGAGCACACGGCTTGAAGGCAATGATAAGTCCTGAACATTTACAGGTTTTTGAAACGGGCGTAAAATACCAGTTTTATCACACTTTTGCTATTATAATGACAGCTTTATTGTTGGAAAAGTTCAATCATGCTTTTACGACTTATGCAGCTTTTTGTTTTATTATAGGAATTGTGCTTTTTTCGGGTTCGCTTTATCTGTTGGCTACTCGAACTTTATTGGGCATTGAGAATCTATCTTTGATTGGACCAATGACTCCTATTGGTGGATTGTTTTTTATCGTTGGGTGGGTTTTGTTGGCGGTGAGTGTGATGAAGAATGGGTGATTTTTTGATGGTTGAACTATTTTATGGATAGATGGCTTCTTGAAGATAATATTGATATTTTTTGAAGACGCAAAAACAGAGCATCAATACCTGAAAATAAACTACTCCGAATATTCTTAAATATTTTCTTTACATACGATTTCATTCTTAGTAATGACCTTATTGCAGTTATAATACTCCTTTTTTAACACTACAATTATATCGGAAAAACCCACTTCAAAGTATAATCAAATTTAAAAATAAAATCTATCTAAATAACATGAACAATAAATACAACAAATACTTCAAAACCCTTCAAAAAGCAACAGACATTGGCAATGCCATTGCTGTATTGGGTTGGGACCAAGAGACACAACTCCCTACAAAAGGAGCGCAACACCGAGCGCAACAAATCGCCACTTTGAGTGGTATAGCACATGAGATTCAGGTATCGCAAGAATTGGGGGATTTGCTCCATCAATTGTCTGAAGACAGTAGTTTGTCTGCCAAACAAGCGAAGAACATAGAATTGAGTTTGGAGGACTATAAGAAGACGCAGAAGTTTTCGACGGATTTTGTGGTCAAAATGTCGGAGGCTACTTCCAACTCATTTCAAGCTTGGATTAAGGCTCGTGAGGCAAACGATTATGCCATTTTTCGTCCAGCATTGGAGCGCATGATTGATTTGAAGCGGGAAGAGTGCGAAATCATTGGGTATGCAGACCATCCTTATGATGCGCTTTTGGACAAATATGAGCCCAAAGAAAAGACGAAAGATCTCAATATTCTGTTTACAGACGTTCGCCGACAACTGGTGGATTTTGTGAAGGAAATCAGCGAGAAGCCACAAGTAGAAGACAAATGGATGTATAACCACTACGATAAAGATAAGCAGTGGAAATATGGTGTGGATGTATTGAAGCAAATGGGCTATGATTTTGAAGCGGGGCGACAAGATGTTTCTACTCACCCATTTACGACCAGTTTTAGTCCTTTGGATGTGCGGGTGACTACACGTATTACAGAGAACAATTTTCACGAAATGTTGTGGAGTTGTATTCATGAAGGCGGTCATGCA